>CAMTOT010000013.1 GCA_947074165.1 uncultured Bacteroidales bacterium | reverse complement strand
CTACACCAGGACGTACACTCTTTCCCTACACGACGCTCTTCCGATCTATTAGCTTTTAAACGGAAATTAAGATTAGTATAATGATATAAATCTCTATTTCTTTAGTTCCGGATAACTTATTCTGGCATGGTACATAGTTTTAAGTCTTTGTATAAATTCTTGTCTTACTATTTCCAGATTCTTAAAAGTAAGAGGTGTATTCTTAAACATTCCTTCATTAATTTGAGAATCAATAATGCCATTTACCAGTTTGGTTATAGAATCGTCGCTGTAGTCTTTTAAAGTACGCGAAGCGGCTTCAAGAGAATCAGCCATCATTACGAGTGCTTGTTCTGTTGTTTGAGGATTAGGCCCGTCATAAGAAAAAAGAGCGTTGTCGGGTTCTATATCCGGATTTTCGTTACACCATTTATTATAGAAATATTTTAGCTTGCCAGCACCGTGGTGAGTAGTAATAAACTCAGTTACTACAGACGGCAGGTTTTCTTTTTGTGCAAGTTTTACACCCTCTGTCACATGTTGTTTGATAATATTAATACTTTGTTCTGTACTAATCATATCATGAGGATTTATGTCGAGTTGGTTTTCAACAAAGAAGCGAGGGTTTGATAGTTTCCCTATATCATGATATAGGGCTCCTACACGCACAAGTTGTACATTTGCACCAATCTTCATTGCTGCCTGAGCCGCAAGGTTTGATACAAGCAATGCATGTTGAAAAGTACCTGAACATTCCTCGGAAAGTCGTCTTAGGAGAGGAGAATTAATATTAGATAGCTCAACAAGAGTGACATTGGATGTAAATCCGAAAGTTCTTTCCAGCATAAATATCAGGAGATAGGCAAATAGTATCATTGCGGAGCTAACCGTGAAGTATAAAAACATCTCGATATTTACTTTTTGCCAATTGCCCTCAACGATCATTGTGTATACAACATAAACAACACAATAAGTAAGTAAAACGAAGCTTGCCGTTTTAAATAACTGAGAACGTTCGGTAAGGTCTTTAAGCACGAATATCGTGGCTACACCTATGGCTGTTTGCAGAAGCATAAATTCAAAAGCGAAAGGTGCTATAAAGGAACATATTGTGATGGTTACGAAATGTGCGAAGAATCCTGTTCTGGAGTCAAGGAATGTGCGTATTACGATTGGTACAATCGCAAATGGAACTAAATAGAGACTTAATACTCTGAAATGACTTAAAAATGATGATAGTACAACAATTGATGTGATCATAAGAAGGATTACCTGTATATCTCGAAAGCGATTATACATTTCTATCCTAAACATGCGCAGGTATAGCAGCATTGCACCTATAGCTATAAGTGTAAGGAATACCTGACCTATTAAAGTGAGAGATTGCTGTCGGGCAGAACCGGATCTTTTTTGACTAACAGTTTCAAGTGAGTTTAATATGCCGAATGTCTGTGGAGTTATGATTTCACCCCTGTCAACTATACGTTCTCCCGCCTGTACCATACCGCTTGATATGGAAACATTCTGAATTAATTCATTCTTTACTTTTTGAGATGTAATGGAGTCGAAAGTAAGATTTTCGGAAAGAAAATTATTTATATTCAGATCTTTAATATTTTTTCTTTTTCCTTCGCTTGCCCTTTGTATGATATCTTCATAGGCCTGCCTTACTGTCATAAGGTTGGTTGTGTGTTTTAATCTGGATACATTTTTGTCAATGACACGTATAGTTTTAATATCATTCTTTTTAAGGTCATTAAGTGCTTTTGCGGAAATAATTCCGTTTACATATATTTCCGTAATCTGTTCCTTGATATTATTATATTCCTTTCTGTCAATTCCTTTTTTGTTTTTATTATAATAATCGTCAAAGGCCGCAAGATTGCGAGTCATCATATCATTGTTTATTTTGTAATATGGCTGATATGATTTAAGGACGCTGTCTTTTTCTTGAGCTACCTGATTATCGCTTTTATATATTGGAAAATCAAAAGGAGCTGTAAGAAGTCCGTACTTCCATGGTTTTCCTTCCTGAAAGTGATATCTGAACTTGCTCTCTCGTGGAAGAAAATATACGATTACCGCTACCGAAGCGAGATATATTAATATACGGATAATATTTTCGTGTCTGAAGATATTTCTGGAAGCCATAATTTCACAACTTATTGATAGGTAATGAACAAATGTAAAAAAAAATGGCACCATAACAGAGTTGTGATGCCATTTTTTATCCTCGAAAAGAAATTATTGTTTGATTCTTCTTTCTTTGATACGAGCTTTTTTACCGGTAAGTGCACGTAGGTAATAAAGTTTAGCGCGACGTACTTTACCATATTTGTTTACAGTGATGCTTTCGATAAACGGAGATTCCAATGGGAAAATACGCTCAACACCAACGTTATCAGACATTTTACGTACAGTAAAATGTTTTTTAGTTCCGTGGCCAGAGATTCTGATCACAACGCCTCTGTACTGCTGGATACGTTCTTTGTTACCCTCTTTGATACGGTAAGCAATAGTAATAGTATCACCGCTTTTGAATGAAGGATGCTGTTTGCCTGTTGCAAATGCTTCTTCTGCAATTTTAATTAAATCCATCTTGATAAGATATTTAATAATGTTAGATAATTATTTTACGCAATATAAACAAGTAGCGTTCCCTGTCAGAGATTGCGTAAAAGTGGCACAAAAGTAGTAAAAAAAATAATAATTGCAAATCAACGAGTTAAAAATGTTATTGTGTATGTGATGGTTAGATATAACCCTTTTTAGTTTTTGTTGTTTTATATTTTGTCTGTTTATTTATATATTAACTATATTTGTGGCAATAAGATGAGGTCGGTATAGACCATAAAATTTAGAGGAGAATAAAATTAAAGTTATGTCGTTAAGGTACTTAAAGATTATTGTTGTAATGCTCTCTTTTTCAGCTGCACTTTCAGCTCAGACAAAAGAGATCGTTATACTTCACACAAATGACACTCATAGTCAGATTGAACCAAATCCAACAACTGCGTTTTCAAATCCCGGCGAGGGAGGTGTCGCAAGACGCTTCGCTGCGATACAAAAAATAAGAAAAGAGAACAAAAATGTTCTTTTGTTTGACGCAGGAGATTTTGTACAGGGTACACCTTATTATAATGTTTTTAAAGGTGATGCTGAGATTACGCTTATGAATAAAATGGGCTACCATGCAGCGACATTTGGAAATCATGAGTTTGATAATGGTATAGAGCCGCTTCTTGAAATGCTTAAGAAGATGGAATTTCCATTGGTTTCCACTAATTATGACGTTAGTAATACTCCGCTTGCGGATTATGTAAAACGCACTCATACAATAGATATTAATGGTGTTAAAATCGGACTTATCGGTCTTACTATTGATCCGGACGGTTTGATTGCAAAAAATAACTATAAAGGGGTTGTTTATCTTGATCCTGTAGAATCTACTAATATATATGCTAAGCAGTTGAAGGATAATGGTTGTGATCTTGTAATTGTATTGTCGCATCTTGGATATTGGGATAATGATACACGAGGAGACCGTATGGTAGCTGTTAATAGTACAGATGTAGATATGATTATTGGTGGACATACGCATACAGCACTTGGGGAAGGAATAGATATCCCTAATAAAGATGGCAAGAATGTTAAGATTGTTCAGGCCGGAGGTCGTGGTTATTTGCTTGGTAATGTCAAAATTGTAATGGAGTAATAAGATGAAAAAGAGTATAAATATTTTATTGTTGTTTTTGGTTGTTGCTTTTGCTTCATGTAAAAAGGAGTATAGAGTAATATCGATTGAAAGTTCGCCTATTGTTATAGACTCTACATTTGATGTAAACGCGGATGCTGAGATGCTAACAATACTTGATAACTATAAACAGCAAATTGACTCAATAATGAATCGTAAGCTTGCTGTTTCAGAGATGAGTATGTCTAACGGGACACCACAGAGCCTACTTGCAAATTTTACAGCGGATGTTTTAAGAGAATCCGGTGTTGATGCACTTGGAAAGAAAGCTGACTTCGCGGTTATGAACAATGGAGGTCTTCGTACATCTTTGCCTGATGGCAATGTAACTGTAGGGGATATATTTAAAATCTATCCTTTCGAAAATGAAGTGTTTTATCTGAAAATGAAAGGTAGTGATGTAACGGCACTTTTTGAGGCAATCGCCAAACGAGGAGGAGAAGGTGTAGCCGGATGTAATATGGTAATAAAAGACAGAGCATTGCAGTCTCTTAAGATAGGTGGAAAAGAGATTGATTCAGAGGCGTATTATTGGTGTGCTACTATTGATTATCTTGCGGAAGGTAATTCAGGTATGGTGGCTATGAGAAATGCAACTGAAATTGTAGACTCTAATATATTATTGCGTGACTTAATGATGAGCGCGGTAAAAACTATAAATGAAAGTAATAAAAAAATTACGTCAAAAATTGACGATCGTATTTTAGTCCTAAACTAAACAATAGCCGATGGTAATTACGGAGATTGGCTATTAATTAATAGATATAAATAATTAGTTGTTTTGCCTGCTATGAAAAAAAATATATTGATTGTTCTTTTATTCTTAATCAGCTTTGGTGTACAGGCTCAAAAAGAAACAAATCTAATGCAAGGGGTCGATAAAAAGGCTATGAAACTTTGGGTAGATTCTGTTTTTGACTCTATGAGCAGAGATGAACGAATAGGTCAGCTTTTTATGCCTATTGTGGAGCCGGGTGGTACACAGGCAGAGAATGAGCTTTTGCGAAAGTATATTAATGAATATAAGATTGGAGGTATTCTTTTTTCAAAAGTTTCTGTGAACGGAAGACTTGTAAACGGAGATCCTGTTAAACAGGCTGAAATGACTAATTTTGCTCAAAGTGTAGCAAAAGTTCCACTTATGATATCTCTTGACGGGGAGTGGGGCCTTGCGATGAGACTTGATAAGACTACGCGTTTTCCGAGAAATATTGGACTGGGAGCCATAGAGGATGACTCTCTTTTATATGAATATGGTCGTGAAGTGGGACGTCAGTGTAGAGAGATGGGCATACATGTAAATTTTGCGCCGACAATTGATATTAACTCTAATCCGGCTAACCCTGTTATAGGCACACGTTCATTTGGGGAGACTCCGACTTTGGTGTCAAAAAAAGCAAATGCTTACTCGAGGGGACTTGAGTCAATGGGGGTAATGGCTGTAGCTAAACATTTTCCTGGGCATGGGGATACATCTACAGATTCTCATCATACATTGCCTGTTATTAATCATACTAAGGATAGGATGAAAAGTTTTGAGCTTTATCCTTTCCAGCAGTTTATAAATGAAGGTTATTCAGGTGTAATGAGTGCGCATCTCTCCGTGCCAAAGCTTGACAAGGCTCCTAACACACCTGCTTCATTATCAAAAAATCTATTGACAAATCTTCTTAAGGAGGAAATGGGCTTTACCGGACTGGTTTTTACTGATGCTCTTGCAATGAAAGGAGTGGCAAATGTAAAGAATCATTGTGTAAAGGCTCTTCTTGCCGGAAATGATGTGTTATTAGGTCCGACAAGAATAGCAAGTCAGATAGACTCAGTGAAAGCTGCCGTAAATAATGGTACTCTGCCAATGAGTATCGTCGAGGAGAAGTGTTTGAGAATATTAAGATATAAGTATATAGTAGGTCTTCATGAAAAGAAAAATATTACGACAAAGGGCCTTGTAAACAGGATTAATACCGCAAAATCAGATCTTGTAAACAGAAGCCTCCACGCAGGTTCAATTACGATATTAAAAGACAGTACATTCTTGTTGCCATTTCAACGACTTGATAAGAAGAATTTTACTGCCGTATCTGTAGGGAATACTGATGATATGTTTACTCAAACACTAGAAAAGTATACCTCTGTCAGAGTCTTGAAATCTGATCTAAACTCAACAAATGAAGCTAAATCGAAACTGTTTGCAGGAATAAAAAATACAGATATACTAATTGTCGGAGTTTACTCTAATAAATCGACAGCAGTCGCTTATGTTAATCAGCTTGTGAGAGGACGTGATTATGTACTGGTGTTTTTTCAGTCTCCGTATAATATGAAGTCATTTAGCAATGCCATAGCAAATGCACAATCGGTTATTATGGCTTATGAGAACTCGCCTCTTGCATCAACTTATGCGGCTCAGGCTCTTTTTGGAGGTATAGATGTTTCTGGTAAATTAAGTGTTACTGTTCCCGGATTATACGCTTCTGGATCAGGTGTTGATAGAGCGAAATCAAGATTAGGTTATACATTACCAGAGGCTGTAGGTGTAAGTAGTAGTGGTCTTGCCGAGATTGATGAAATTGTAAATGAGGGTATATCAAAGAAAGCATTTCCGGGAGCACAGGTGCTTGTAGCCCGAAAAGGTGAGGTCATATATCAAAAATCGTTTGGTTATTTTGATAATGCTAAGACAAAAGCTGTAGAAAATACAGACTTATATGATCTTGCGTCTGTGACAAAGGGTGCAGCTACTGTACCTGCAGTTATGAAGGCTAAAGATGATTTCGGTCTTATGCCTCAATATAAACTTAGTAAGTATATAGCACAACTTAAAGGTACGGATAAAGAAAATCTTACAATTCGCGACGCTTTATTTCATGAAACCGGAATTCAGGCTTTCTTTCCGTTTTACAGGATGGCTATAGATATTGATGCACTTAACGGCGCAACTCTTATAAAGGGCAGACGAGATGAAAATTATCGTTTGCAGCTTGATAAATCAAGTTATGCTCATAAGGATTTTAAATATAAGCAGGATCTTGTATCAAATAAGAAGTCGGATGTGTATTGTCTTCAGGTAGCAGATGGGATGTATTTGAATAAATGTTTTACCGATTCGGTCCTGAATAAAATAATAACATTACCGCTTAAGTCAAAAGGAAGCTATAGATATAGCTGTTTAAACTTTTCGTTGCTGCGTATGGCAGTAGAGAGTGTGTCGGGGCGTGCGCTTGATGAATATGTAAGAAATGAAATCTATTTGCCACTGGGAGCTACGTCTTTGCAATATAATCCTCTTAAAAGAGTCCCTAAAACAAAAATTGCTCCTACGGAAAATGATTACTTCCTTCGTAAGCAGGTTTTAATTGGATATCCACATGATGAAATGGCGGCATTTCAAGGAGGAGTAGAGGGTAACGCCGGTCTGTTTGGCAATGCCGGTGATATGGCAAAACTATTGCAGATGCTTCTAAATAACGGGGAGTATGGCGGTGATATCTTTTATAGCAGGGAGACTGTGCGGATGTTTACTAATACTAAAAGTGCTAACTCACGTAGAGGATTAGGTTTTGATAAGCCTGAGAAAAGAGAAGGGAAAACATCTCCTTGTTCTCCTGAAGCACCGGCCTCTGTATATGGACATACTGGATTTACAGGAACTTGTTTTTGGGTTGATCCTGATAATGAGTTAATATATATATTCCTGACAAACCGTGTGTATCCTCATAGATGGGGTAATACGGAATGGGCAAGAGGCGATTATCGTACCCGCATTCAGTCTGCTATATATAAATCGCTTGATCGCGTTGATTCAGTAACAGGACCGGTTGATGGTGTTGTGATTAAAAGTATTGCAGGTGATGATGAATATGACATCACTGAACAGGGATTGATATTTGAAAAGTAATTGATTATCTTTGTGAAAAATATGTTTACCCGATTGCGAAATCATCTCTTCGCAATCGGGTAATTCTTATGTTTAATATAACGGCGGAATCATCTCTCTGCCGGAAACAAACCAAAATTAAATGGAAAAAAAGTTTAAAAGAACTCTTGTAACTACCGCTTTGCCTTATGCAAACGGTCCGGTTCATATCGGTCACCTTGCCGGTGTTTACGTTCCGGCTGATATTTACACACGTTATCTTCGTCTTAAAGGGGAAGAGGTTGTAATGATTGGCGGATCAGACGAACACGGTGTGCCTATCACTATTAAAGCGAAAGCTGAGGGAATAACACCTCAGGATGTGGTTGACCGTTATCATTCTATCATAAAGAAATCATTTGAGGATTTTGGAATATCATTTGATGTTTATTCACGCACATCTTCAGATATTCATAAAAAGACAGCTTCAGATTTCTTTAGAAAATTATATGATAAAGGAGAGTTCATCGAAAAAACATCTGAACAATATTATGACGAGCAGGCCAATCAATTTCTTGCAGACAGATATATAACCGGTACATGTCCTCATTGTAAAAACGAAAGAGCTTACGGGGATCAATGTGAGGCATGCGGAACGTCGCTTAATGCAACAGATCTGATTAACCCCAAATCTGCTATAACTGGAAATACTCCGGTGCTAAAAGAGACTAAGCACTGGTATCTTCCGCTTGATAAACATGAACCATTCTTGCGTGAGTGGATTCTTGAAAATCACAAAGAATGGAAATCTAATGTATATGGTCAGTGTAAGTCTTGGCTTGATATGGGGCTTCAGCCACGTGCGGTAAGTCGTGATCTTGACTGGGGTGTGCCTGTACCTGTAGATGGAGCTGAGGGCAAAGTGCTTTACGTTTGGTTTGATGCTCCTATTGGTTACATCTCTAATACGATAGAGCTATTCCCTGACTCGTGGGAGAAATGGTGGAAAGATGAAGATACAAAACTAGTTCACTTTATAGGAAAAGACAATATTGTATTCCACTGTATTGTATTTCCTGCTATGCTTAAGGCAGACGGATCGTATATTCTTCCTGAAAATGTGCCTGCAAATGAATTCTTAAATCTTGAAGGTGATAAGATATCTACCTCTCGGAACTGGGCTGTATGGCTTCACGAGTATCTTGAGGAGTTTCCGGGAAAACAGGATGTACTTAGATATGTTCTTACAGCCAATGCGCCGGAGACAAAAGATAACGATTTTACGTGGAAAGATTTTCAGGCTCGCAATAATAACGAGCTGGTTGCTATTCTTGGTAATTTTGTAAACCGTGCGATGGTTCTTACTCATAAATATTTTGAAGGAAAAGTGCCGGCATGCGGGATCCTTACAGAATATGATGAGCAAACTCTTTCTGATTTTGCAAATGTAAAAGCAGAGGTTGAGCATTATCTTGAACAGTATCGTTTCCGTGATGCTCTTAAAGAAGCAATGAATCTGGCACGTATAGGAAATAAATATCTTGCCGATACAGAGCCATGGAAACTTGCAAAAACGGATATGGAAAGAGTGAAGACTATAATGAATATCTCTCTTCAGATAGTTGCAAATCTGGGTATAGCATTTGAGCCGTTCCTTCCGTTTTCTGCTAAAACTCTGAGAGAGTTTGTTGGTCTTAATCAGTTCAACTGGGAAGAACTAGGTCGTACAGATCTTCTTAAAGAGGGTGATTATCTGTCAGAGCCGTCTTTGCTATTTGAAAAGATTGAAGATGTGACAGTTGAAGCTCAGATCCAGAAACTTCTTGATACAAAGAAAGCCAATGAGCTTAAAGCGTATACACCTGCAGCGGTAAAAGAGGATACTTCTTTTGATGATTTCATGAAAATGGATATTCGTGTAGGTACAGTTCTGGAGTGTGCTAAAGTGCCTAAAGCGGATAAACTTCTTCAGTTTAAAATTGATGATGGAATGGGAGGACGAACTATTGTCTCAGGTATAGCTAAATTCTATAACCCTGAAGATCTTGTTGGCAAACAGGTTTGCTTTATCGCAAACTTCCCTCCTCGTAAGCTAAAAGGAATAGAATCTCAGGGGATGATTCTTTCTGCTGAGGATGCAGATGGTCGCCTTGTTCTTATAACTCCTTCTGATCTTGTTAAATCAGGCTGTCAGGTAGGATAATAAAATATTATATAACATATCCGTCAGGATGGTGTAATTGGATAATTATACCGCCCTGACGGATTTTTTTTATAATTTTAGCGAGATGTATTGTCGTATTTGCGACTAACCCTTTTATTTAATATGTATGGTATATGAAGGTATTACTGATAAATAACTCTGATAGAGTGGGTGGCGCGGCAGTGGCCTGTAATCGTCTTGCTATGGCTCTTTCCAAAGAAGGGGTGGATATAAAGATGTTAGTAAATAAAAAGCAGAGTAATCTTTCTTATGTAGTTGAGGCGAGACAGGGTGTTTGTGGTCCGATTAAAAGAAATCTGGATTTTTATGCCGAACGTTTAGAGATATTCTTACATAACGGATATTCAAAGAAAAAACTTTTTCTGGTGTCTGATGCATCTGCAGGGATGTCTATAACCGGGATGACTGAATTTATTGAAGCAGACGTAATACATATACACTGGATAAACCAGGGATTTATATCAATGAAAGGACTCTTTGAGATAATTAATTCAGGAAAGAGAATCGTATGGACAATGCATGATTTTTGGCCCGTGTCCGGCATATGTCATTATAGCGGAGATTGTTATAACTATAAAACCGGTTGCGGTAAATGTAATCTTATCGGATCAAACTATGTCAATGATCTTTCTCATAAATTATTTAAGAAAAAAAGTATGATGATGAGAGATAAAGGGATAACGTTTGTCGGATGTAGCCGGTGGATTGCGAATAAGGCGAAAGATAGTGCTATATCAGATGGCAATAAGGTGTTGTCTATTCCTAATCCGATAGATACTGATATTTTTTCTCCCGGAGATAAAGTGGAGGCAAGAAAAGCGCTGGGATTGCCAATTGATAAAAAATTAATACTTTTTGGAGCTGCTATAGCAACGGATAAAAGAAAAGGAATAAAATATCTTATAGATGCATTATCTATAATGGCTGACTCGGAGACAGATTTTGATCTTGTAATGTTTGGAGAGATGAAAGGTGACTTCTGTTTTCCTGAGAATATAAGAATACATCAGATCGGATATGTGTCAGATATTAATATGCTTGTGAATATGTATAGGGCATCAGATATATTTGTAACACCTTCATTAGAGGATAATCTTCCTAATATGATAATGGAGGCGCTATCGACAGGTACTATATGTGTGGGTTTTAATGTAGGAGGAATACCGGAAATGATTATTGAAGGTAAGTCAGGGTTTATTGCAAAAGCTAAAGATATTAAAGATCTTGCCCTTAGTTTACAAAATGCGTTAAAACTATCTGCGGATTTATGTAATAGTGAATTTGCTCGTAAATTTGTACTTGAAAACTACTCTGAAGAAGTGGTCGCTCACAAGATACTTGACATTTATACCAACTGATTATTTCTATGAAGCCTTTATTCTCTATTATTACCGTTACCTATAATGCGGTCGATACACTTGAACGAACTATAAGAAGCGTTATATCTCAACGTGAACATATAGAATATATAATTATTGATGGCGGATCTACTGATGGAACTCAGGAGATAGTTGATGTCTATAAGTCGTATATAAGCTATTTTGTTTCTGAAAAGGATTCCGGGATATATGATGCTATGAATAAAGGATTAAAGGCTGCCACCGGAGAATATGTGTGGTTTCTAAACGCAGGAGACACAATACACTTTGATACATTCTCAAATGATATTTCGGAGCGAATATCTCAAATGCCATCTTTGCCCGATATTATATACGGCGAAACGGCAATAGTGGATAATACCGGGAGGTTTATTCAGATGAGGCGCCTACATGCTCCGGATAAACTTAAGCTGTCAAGCTTTAAAATGGGAATGCTTGTTTGTCATCAGTCTTTTATTGTCAAAAGAGATATTACGCAACCTTATGATCTAAAATACAGATTCTCTTCAGACTATGACTGGTGTATAAAATGCATACGTAAAGCTAAGAATATATATAATTCGGGCATTGTTGTGTCTGATTATTTATCAGAAGGTATGACTACAGCCAACAGAAAAGCGTCTTTAAAGGAACGTTATGAAATAATGAAAAAGAATTATGGCGCTTTACAGGTAATATTCCTTCACGGGTGGTTTGCATTTCGTTTCTTTATTGCAAAAATATCGGGATTAAAATCTTAAATTTTTAATACTATATCCTTTATAGTCAAACAAAAGATTGGCTGAGCTTGTTTCTAATAATAATATTTAAAATTAGAGATATGGATATGGCTCCATTGGTATCTGTCGTAATACCGGTATATAATAGTTATAAATATTTTGAAAAGACACTGTTAAGCGTATTGTCTCAATCGTATAACAATCTGGAAGTTATACTCGTTAATGACGGTTGTACCGATTCAACCCCATCTATAATAGAAAGATATGCACAGTCTGATGAACGGATTAAGGTTATAAATAAGTTAAATCAGGGAACTCAGTTCGCGCGCCGTGACGGAGTGCGGATTGCGACAGGTAAGTATATTCAGAATATGGATTGTGATGATATTCTTTTGCCTGATGCTATCCTAAAGCGCGTAGAAATAGCAGAGAAAACAGATGCCGATATAATAGTATCTCCATTTTATTTTCAACCAGAACAAGGTGACATGTTTCATTCCAATACTCTTCCGTTTAATGAGATGTCCGGAATAGAATATTTTAAAAATATTTGTTACAGAGATGCATATTGGGCTTCCTGGATATATCTGCATAAGCGTTCTCTGTATCTGGATAATGAAATAGCCTGTGATCCTGATATAATGATGACAGAAGATACAATATTAACTACTCAGTTGATGTGTTATTCTAAGAAGGTTGTATGGAGCAGTTCTCCGGTCATTAAATTTAATGTACATTCTGACTCTCTTTCAAATAATAAGATTATTTCTGATAAAAAATTTAATGATCTTCGTAAGTATCCGTTGTGGATTGAAGACTTTCTTGATAGAAATGGTTTGTCTGATTATTTATCACAAGAAATTGCTTTCGTCAAGATTAGGGTAGCATTTGAATCTTTTTCAAAAAACCGTTTTGATAATGCAATTAAGGATATGAAGATGATACGTAGAATTCTTATTGCATATCCGGCCTTACGTACTAAGCTGCATCGAAGAGAGAAGAAAATAATCTCTCTTTTCGGAGTGTCATCAGCATTAGGTATGCTCAATCTCTATAGATATAAGATGCAAGGGAAATTATAACCATTTAAAATATCTCAGGATAATGAAGAATTGTAAATTGACGGTGATTGTAACTGCTTATAATCTTGAAAAGTATATAGCTGAATGTATAGACTCGATAATCTGCCAGGATTATATTGATAAAGAGATTATTGTTGTAGATGACGGTAGTGTGGATAAAACACATGATATTCTTTCTGTCTATGAGAAGGATGGTTTCATAAAGCTTATATCACATCCAAATAAAGGAGTCGGGTATTGTCGTAATGAAGCGTTTGAATGTGCTACAGGTGACTTTGTTACCTTTGTTGATGGAGATGATAAAATTGCTCCGGGTACATATAGCCAGAATATGCAATACTTTATAGATAATGAGAATATTGATTGTGTAGTATTTCCTATAGTTTTTAGATGGACTTCTGATAATGAAGATTGCGTAATACCACAGGCTCGTCTGGTAGAAGACAAAAAAGATATATATAAAGAGTACCTTACTTATAAAGTTTCATTCTCTGTATGTGATAAGATAATACGAAAATCCAGATTAAAGGAGTTTCATTTTAGAGAAAATATCAGATACGAAGACGTTGACGCTAACAGGCAGATTTTAAAATCAATCTCAGCTATTATGGTTTCTGATAAAGGATTATACCTATATCGTGATAACTGCGATTCCTTTGTCAGATCTAAAGTTAGTTATAAGAAAATAGCAGATTATTTTGATGTAATATTTTCATTTCTGGAGCAGGCGCAAAAGGATATGGTCGATCATATCTATATAAGCTATTTCGTTTCGAGATGGCTTCGTCTCAACAGCTTACTTATATACCCACTGTTTGATGATACTCAAAGACGTATTATTATCAATCACACAAAGAAAATTAAACTGTCTAAGCCTAAGCTTATAGCTCATCTGCTTAACACATCTTTAAGTCTTAGGAAGTTTAGGGCACTATGGTCTGTTGCAGCTGGCGATTTATACGGTGCTATATTAATATCTAATACAGATTATGACAAGAAGACATTTGTAAATAAATATCTGCAAAGTATTGAGCAGATTTAATTATTTGCAACTTGATTATTGCTGCAATATATAACCTATTGCAGCATCAATAATATCATCTTTTCCACCCATCATGCCAGATTCAGACATCTGTACATTAAAATCCGGATCAATACCAAATTCGGTAAGATTCTTATTTATATCATAAATCGGAGATGCTGAGAATCTGATAGACCACCCAACAGGTAGCTCTGAAGAGAATGGCAGTCCGCATCCTCCACCCGTGCGGTCACCAAAAAGTTTTGCGTGAGGAATACTTTGCATAACGCTTGCAAAGTTATTGGCTGCACTGTAAGTATGTCTGTTGGTAAGTACCGCAATAGGTTTAAACCATTTAATTCTGTTTGACGGATCGAAATAGAAAGGATGAAGAGAAGAGAAGTCGTTATGTCCTTTTCCTGTTTTATGCTGTATATAGCCTGCGCAAATCCTCTCTGTAATAAATCTTCCCACGATACGCTCTACAAAGCTAAGTGTACCACCTCCATTGTCTCGTATGTCAATAATCAGTCCCTTACATTCGCTGAAATATCTGAAAATGTTATCCAGATTAGTATCGCTAGGGCCTGATTCAAAAGATCCGTAATATATATAACCAACACTGTCAGGTAGTATAGTATATTTCATGCCACCCGCTATCTTATAATTAGTGCCGATATAATTTTTTTGTATTGAACTGTCAAAATTATTTGGGTAATTTTCAAACCAATCCCAATACCTTCCAACATCAAATGACGAATATATATTTACATGTCCGTCTTTAAGCTCGCAGAGCATTTGATTTAGCACGCTAAATAACGAATCAGCTCTCATTGGTGATTCTATCTTCTGCTCATATTTATAATAAATATCCTGCCAGTCAATATCTTTATATTCAAAAAAGCAGTAACGCTCATTTATTATTTTCCAGCATGCCTCAAAATTTCCTCTCGCAGTATTGTCAAACTGTTCTTCCTTGACGCAGCTGCACAGAGCAAAAATTGAGATTATATAAATAAATAATTTTTTCATCTAATCAAAAGGTTTATTTAACAAGAACAAGGCGGCGGGAATAACCAATCATAAAGTCAGTGCTAATTATTCTCCGTTTTAATGAATTGGCTTCCATATTACGTACTTTATTATATACGCCAAGTTTAAGATAGCCATTAAACATCGGTACGTCGACCGACAAATTAAGATCCGAATCAAATCCTTTGTTGAAAGATCCGAAATGGACTGTATTATCCGTGTTTCCTAATGAAAATATCTCATAATAGGATTGTCCGTAATTAGGACAAAAAAATGTCTTAACGACCGGCAAATCCCAGTGTAAATTGATAAAGAAAGATCTACGTGTAAGCTTATCAATATTAAATCTGTATTTTACGAGGGCCGCTCCACCAAGATAAATGTTAGCAATTGCTGATGCCGGATTATTACCATTGCGCATATTGTATATAAACCCAAGATCAAATCCTGCAAGCGGACCGCCTCCAATGGTCAAAGCTCCAAAAAGCTCCTTTTGCCAAAGCATGGAGTATGAGTAGTTGATTAATCCGGCTACTTGTATCCCATTTCCAGAAACGTTATCAGTACTTAAAAACAATACATCAAATATATGCCTGTTCAGTCTGTTTGCACTATATTTTGAGACCTTCTCTCTTTCTGTTCGTAAAGCCAGACTCAATCCTGAATAATCAAGAGGGCTAAGATACGTATCCAGCATATTAGCTCCACCTATACCAACAAGCAGCGATTGAGTAACCGGCCTGAACTCGCAAACTTCATATTGTTGCTTGCTCCCGGTTTGATTGTAAAGTGAATCGTTCTGCGCAAAAAGTATTACCACTCCCTGCATAAACAAGATTAAAACAAATAATATTTTTTTGCGCATAAGTTCAATGTTTTTAAAAAAGTTTCCCTTGTCCGGTAAGCTCATCCAATACATCCTTATGAGAAACCTGCTCCTCATCTTTTTCGTCCGATTCTTCCACAATCTGTTTAGGCTCAAGCTCCTCCCCTGAAATGAAGCGTACAGGATCAAGTTCTTTTATCTCACCAAAGGTATATGTCGTAATTCGTTTACCTCTTGCTTTAAAACTTTTCTCACCGATAAATTCTTCACATTCAATGATAAGAGGCTCTCTGAAACTGTCATTTCCTCCAAACTTAACTTCAATACGCGCAAAAGGTGTATCTGTAAGCAGGAAGAGCGAAGATTTAGGATTATCACCAAGATAGTTTTGCTTTCTTGATGTTGCCTCAAATTTAAATCTTTTCAGATAAGGATATTTTTGATCTGCGTCAAACAATGCCGCCGACCATATCTTATGAGGATCATACTTCTCAATTCTAAGAATATTATCTTCATAGTGATTGCCTGCATCAAAGTTTGTCAGATAAAACTCTCCGGTTTTAAGTATAACAAGAATATACTCACCACTGTTGAATTCCCCAAGCAGTTCTCCTCTGCCGTCATAATTAAGACGATTAACATCCCAATCAAACCACACCTTACGTCCACCGAGAGTCGAACCACCTTTTTCTTTAAGGACGATTCGATGTATCTCATTTTTAGTAAGTATATTACCCATAGACGCACGACCCTTTATAGCTATTTCAGCAAAGTCTTTATCCATGAATATTTGTTTTATTCTTGGCTTCGGTTTAAACGTAACTCTGAGTATGTCAGTTTCACCATTCGGATTAGATGTAAAGTGCACAATCCTTGAACCAGGTTTACCCTGAGTCACATCATACTCTTTATCTCTTGTAATTCCTGTCACGGCAAAACGTTTTATATAATGAAGCCCCTCTTTGCCGTCTTTATACACGACGTTATAAATAGTACGCGTATCATTTTTACGGAATACGTTTACATAAATCACATTCTTGCCAACAAACATCTTGTCAGACACTTTCACAATCTTGTAGCGTCCGTCTTTATAGAATATGATTATATCATCGATATCCGAACAGTTACATACAAACTCGTCTTTTTTAAGATCTGTTCCTATAAAGCCTTCCTCTCTGTTGATGTACAACTTCTCATTGGCTTCAACCACCTTGGCTGAATCAATAGTATCAAAGTTGCGTATTTCCGTTTTACGCGGGAAGTTTTTACCGTATTTACTTTTAAGGTGTTCATACCAATCTATGGTATATCCCACTATATTGCCAAGATGCGCCTCTATCTCCTTGATTTGTTCAAGAATACGCGCGATAAGTTCATCCGCTTTATCCTTGTTGAACTTCAGGATTCGTCCCATCTTAATCTCCATCAGTCGTTTGATATCCTCATCTGTTATCTCGCGGATAAACTGAGGTTTAAACGGTGAAAGTCGTTTATCTATATGTCTTACAGCTTCATCAAGCGACTTACTGTTTTCAAACTCTTTATCTTTATATATACGTTCCTCAATAAAAATCTTTTCAAGAGAAGAGAATGTAAGTTGCTCCTGCAGTTCATGTTTCTGAATGTTGAGTTCAAGCTTAAGCAATTGCAGCGTATTATCCACACTGTCTTTAAGCACATCACTTACCCTCTTGAAATAAGGCTTATTTTCTTCAATAATACAGCAGTTAGGCGATATGCTCACCTCACAGTCTGTAAACGCATAAAGAGCATCAATTGTTTTATCTGACGACACCCCCGGAGCAAGATGCACCATAATCTCCACGTCACTTGATGTATTGTCATCAACCTTGCGTATTTTTATTTTGCCTTTATCATTAGCTTTAAGTATAGAATCAATTAAAGATGAGGTAGTTCTTCCATAAGGTAAATCAGAAATAACAAGAGTTTTATTGTCTCTTTTTTCAATGCGCGCGCGCACCTTTACAGAGCCGCCACGCTCACCGTCATTGTATTTAGAAACATCAATAAGTCCTTTTGTAAGGAAATCCGGGTAAATTGTAAACTCTTCATCACGAAGATAAGCAACCGCGGCATCAAGAATCTCATTGAAATTATGAGGCAGAATCTTTGAAGATAACCCTACGGCGATACCCTCCACTCCCTGAGCAAGTAGAAGAGGATATTTTACAGGTAGAGTAATAGGCTCTTTATTTCTACCGTCATAAGAAAGTTTCCAGTTGGTTGTTTTAGGATTGAACAGCACCTCAAGAGCAAACTTTGAAAGTCTTGCCTCGATGTAACGAGGAGCCGCGGCTCCGTCACCTGTAAGTATATTACCCCAGTTACCCTGGCAGTCTACAAGGAGATCTTTCTGTCCCAAACCCACCAGTGCATCACCGATAGACGCATCACCGTGAGGGTGATACTGCATCGTATGACCGATGATGTTCGCGACTTTATTGTAGCGACCGTCATCAAGACATTTCATTGCATGAAGGATACGACGTTGTACTGGTTTCAGACCGTCAGTAACATGTGGTACGGCACGTTCAAGGATTACATAAGAGGCATAATCAAGAAACCAGTTCTGATACATGCCTGAAAGATGATGTTTTATATTCTCGCCTGACGAAACCTTGTAGGAAGAGTGTGACTCCGTTTCTTCGCTCTCTGCGTCTGTGATATTATCAACACCGTTGTCGGGGAGTTCATTAAGTTCGTCAATTGGCTCTAAATCATCAATATTGCTCATAGATATAACTTTGCTGTTAACAGATTCCTAAAAATGTGAGTAAGATGTAAGGCACTTAGCTTTTTTAATAAGCATAAAGTTGGAAAAAACTCAGTAATAAAGCCTTAATTCATAATTATAAGTATCATATACCTCACAAATATACAAATTTAATC
>CAMTOT010000012.1 GCA_947074165.1 uncultured Bacteroidales bacterium | reverse complement strand
CTTACCATGTTATATGCTTAAAATATCCCAACAACCGGATTTATCCGCTGGTCCCAAAGCTCCTTCTGGAATCGAATTTTTTAATTTGCACGATTTAAAAAAGAAAAAGCCTTGATCGTCAACTGACTATCAAGGCTTTTAGCGGTATGGACGGGACTCGAACCCGCGACCCCCTGCGTGACAGGCAGGTATTCTAACCAGCTGAACTACCACACCGTTTGAGGTTTGTCGGGTGTTTGTTTCCCGATTGCGTTGCAAAGGTAGTCAAAGAAATCATATCTGCAATAGCCTTGCAATGCTTTTTAAGCCTGTATTTTATATGTGGTTGATTATAAGAGAGTCATGAGAGTGAATTTTTTTAAATTATTTTTTCTGCTAATTTTTGTGATTTATAGCCTTGTGGAAATGTGAATGTAATAAAAAGTGAATATTGCTTATATTTATGCATTAAATATAGCATGTATGTAATATATTGTAATGTATATGTGTGTAATTGCTTGAAAAATGTTATTTTTGTGATATTATAGGTAGAATAATACAGTTTTTTGTAATAAAATGCAGAAAATAGAGAATCTGCCACTTTTAAAGATGAAATTTTAAGAAGAGATAATAGAAAGATGAAAAAAGGGATTAATATCGCTATGGGAGCGATGCTGTGTACTGTAGTTGGTTCTTGTACCGGTGAAAAGCCCAAAACTGCTGCTGCTGAACATGAGATAGAGAAAAAAGAGGAAGTAGTTGAAGCTAACATTGTATCAACAAGTGAAGATGGTCAACCTGTATATGAACATGATTATCTTGTAAAGGTTGGTGATAAAGCCCCTGAGTTTGAAATTGAACTTATTTCAGGAGAAAAGGTTAGTCTTTCGTCACTAAGAGGCAAAACTGTTATGTTGCAATTTACCGCTACATGGTGCAGGGTGTGTCGAGAGGAGATACCTGAGATTGAATCGCAGATATGGCAAAAGTATAAAGACAATGAAAATTTCATGCTTATAGCCGTTGATAGAGACGAGCCGCTTGATGTGGTGAGGGGATTTGTTGATAAGATTGGCGCTAATTATCCTTTTGGGCTTGACCCTGAAGCTGGCATATTTGCAAAATATGCATTGAAGCAGTCGGGTATTACCCGCAATGTCATAATTAATCAGGCAGGTGAGATCGAGTTTTTGACTCGCCTTTATGATAAAGATGAATTTGCTCTTATGTGTAATAAAATTGATGAACTGGTGAACGCAAAATAAAACGCTCACCTATATTATAAATGTATGAAGGTAGCTATTGTAAAATATAACGCGGGAAATATCTATTCTGTAGAGTGCGCAATGAGGCGTATCGGAGTAGATGCCGTGGTGACAGATGATAAAGAGCTGTTGCGAAGTGCAGATAAGGTGATTTTTCCCGGAGTGGGAGAGGCGCGTACTACAATGGAATACCTCAGGGAGCATAAACTTGATCTGCTTATTAAAGATCTGAAGCAGCCTGTATTGGGTATTTGTATTGGTATGCAACTCATGTGTGGTCATTCTGAAGAGGGCGATGTGGATTGTCTTGGTATTTTTGATGTGCCGGTGAAACGCTTCGTTGCACCTTCGGCTGAGTTTAAAGTTCCTCATATGGGATGGAATCAGCTTTCTCAGGTCGATGGATTGCTTATTCCGAAGGAACTTGAATCGGAGTTTGTATATTTTGTGCATAGTTTTTATGTGCCGGTAAATGAGCATACGATAGCACGTACCGATTATGTCAATCCGTTTAGCTCTGCATTGAGAAAAGATAATTTTTACGCGACCCAGTTTCATGCTGAAAAGAGCGGTGAGGCAGGAGAGAAAATTTTACGAAACTTCATGGATTTATAATATATTATGATTGAATTAATACCTGCAATAGACATAATAGACGGGAAATGCGTAAGGCTTTCTCAGGGCGATTATGATAAAAAAACTGTGTATAATGAGGATCCTCTTGAGGTGGCTCGTGAATTTGAAGATTATGGAATAAGACGCCTTCATCTTGTCGATCTTGATGGGGCAAAAGCTCATCATATAGTAAACTGGAAAGTATTGGAGAGGCTGGCTTCCCGCACTTCTCTGACGATAGATTTTGGTGGGGGGCTTAAGTCGAATTCCGATCTTGACGTGGCTTTCAAATCAGGTGCCGCTATGGTAACCGGAGGAAGCATCGCGGTAAAAGATCCTCATGAGTTTGCCTCCTGGATTGATAAGTACGGACCAGATAAGATAATTTTAGGTGCCGATGTAAAGGGTGATGAAATAGCCGTGGGCGGATGGCTGGAGAACAGTGGTCTTAAGTGGCAGGATTTTGTTGCAGGATACGTGCAGAAAGGTATCACAAAGGTGATAAGTACAGATATCGCAAAAGATGGTATGTTGCAGGGGCCTTCTGTAAAACTGTATGAAGAGATGCTCGGGTATTTTCCCGGACTTTACGTAATCGCAAGCGGGGGTGTGAGCTGTATGGCAGATATTGATGCTCTTGTTAAGGCGGGAGTGCCGGCTGTGATTTTTGGTAAGGCAATATATGAAGGTAGAATAAAACTAAAGGATTTGCGCCCGTTTATTGACGCGTCCGCTTATTAATAATTCAAATACGATAGGCTATGTTAGCAAAAAGAATAATACCGTGTCTGGATGTTAAGGACGGCAAGACTGTAAAAGGTGTGAATTTTGTGAATTTTCGTGATGCCGGAGATCCGGTAGAGCTTGGTCGTCAGTATAGCTTGCAGGGTGCTGATGAGTTGGTTTATCTTGATATAACGGCATCTCATGAAGGGCGCAAGACATTCACCGAACTCGTAAAGCAAGTAGCGGCGCAGGTTAATATTCCATTTACTGTGGGTGGTGGAATAAATGCGTTGGCTGATGTAGACAGGTTGCTTAACGCCGGGGCTGATAAGGTTTCGATTAACTCTTCGGCATTGCGTAATCCTGAGTTGATTTCTGAAATATCAGGGAACTTTGGCGCTCAGGTGTGTGTAGTAGCGGTTGACGCCAAATATGATGATGGTGAATGGGTTTGTTATCTTAACGGAGGTAGAATATCAACTACCAGAAAGCTTTTTGAATGGGCTAAAGAGGCTCAGGAGCGTGGCGCAGGTGAGATTCTTTTCACAAGCATGTCACATGACGGCGTGAAAACAGGTTATGCCAACGAGGCGCTTGCGGTTTTGCATGAAACTCTTAATATACCCGTTATAGCTTCTGGTGGAGCCGGTGCTAAAGAGCATTTTCTTGACGCGTTTAATGTCGGTAAAGCAGATGCGGCACTGGCGGCGAGTGTATTCCATTTCGGAGAGATTCCTGTGTCGGAACTTAAGACTTATCTCAGGGATAATGGAGTCTGTGTGAGATAAAATAGATTTTAATTTATTGTAAGTTCACTTACAAACTAATATACAACAGTTATGACTTTAGATTTTAATAAAATGGACGGGCTTGTGCCTGCTATTATACAGGATGATAAAACATCAAAAGTGCTTATGCTCGGTTTTATGAATGAGGAGGCACTTAAGAAAACACAAGAAATAGGAAAGGTGACTTTTTATTCTCGCACTAAGAATCGTCTTTGGACTAAAGGTGAGGAAAGTGGAAACTTTCTGAATGTAGTATCAATTAAGGAGGACTGTGATAAAGATACTTTGCTTATCAAGGTTAATCCTGTAGGGCCTGTATGTCATACCGGAGATGATACTTGTTTCAAAGAAGTAAATCAGGAACATATTATGTTTATAAAATATCTTCAGGACTTTATTGACAAACGTCATAGCGAGATGCCGGAAGGGTCTTATACGACATCTTTGTTTAAAAGCGGTGTGAATCGTATGGCTCAAAAGGTTGGGGAAGAGGCTGTTGAGACAGTTATTGAGGCAACTAACGGTACTGACGACAGACTTATATATGAGGCTTCTGATCTGATTTATCACCTTATAGTTTTGCTTACTTCTAAGGGGTATAGATTTGAAGACTTATGCACAGAACTGCAGAAACGTCACAAAATAAATTAAAAAACAGTTAGAATAAGTGCAATAAACAGGATAATAGTTAAATTTGAATGTTAAAATAATTACAATTGTTATTCGTTCTTTATGGCTCTCTTGATAAACTTTAAAGATGTTACTATACAGCGTCAGGAACTGACGGTGCTGAAGGATATAAATCTTGAAATACAGGCAGGTGAATTTATTTATGCCATAGGCAAGGTAGGTTCAGGTAAAAGCTCTATGTTTAAGGCGTTTTACGCTGAAATTCCTGTTAAGTCGGGAGAGGCTGAGGTGCTTGGTTTTAATCTCAAAAAGATAAAAAACAAACAGATTCCAATGCTAAGGCGCAAACTTGGGATAGTGTTTCAGGATTTTCAGCTTTTGACAGACCGTACTGTTGATGAGAATCTAGAGTTTGTGTTGAGAGCAACGGGGTGGAAAAATAAGGTTGATATTGATACTCGTATTGAAGCGGTGCTTACTCAGGTAGGGATGCAGAATAAGGGCTATAAAATGCCTCATCAACTATCGGGGGGAGAACAGCAGCGTGTGGTTATAGCACGTGCTCTGCTAAACTCTCCTGAGATAATTCTGGCAGATGAACCAACCGGAAATCTCGATCCTGAGACAGGACATAAAATTGTATCTCTTCTTTATGATATTGCCAAAGAGGGTACTACGGTTATTATGTCTACTCATAATACCCAGCTGACACGTATTTTTGATGGTCGTATACTATATTTCGGAGATCAGACAATACAGGAAGTTGAGCTTGATGACGATGAGCAAAATGAGCAATAAGATTCTAATTTAACTAAAAAAAGTCTTTAAAAATGGTGGAAAATATTACTTTTGCACCATAAAATGAATAAAACTCTTTATACTTGATATAACACAGGTGTAAAACAACAGTGGATGAGGAAGGTCTCCCTAATGACGCCCAAACTTGAAAAATTAAGAATAAAAATTTAATTAAACGGAAAATGAAAGTTTTAAAGTTTGGTGGAACATCTGTGGGTTCAGCACAGAGAATGAAAGAAGTAGCGAAATTGATTTTAGACGGAGAGCAGAAAATCGTTGTTCTTTCGGCTATGTCAGGTACTACAAATACGTTAGTAGAGATATCGGATTACCTTTATAAAAAGAATCCAGTAGGAGCTAACGAAGTTATTAATGCTCTTGAGCGTAAATATATGACTACTATTGAAGAATTGTATTCAACAGAGGAATATAAAGAGCTTGCAAAAGAGACTATTAAAGCAAACTTTGGTTATATCCGCTCTTTCACTAAAGATCTATTTACTTTGTTTGAAGAGAAAGTTGTGTTGGCACAAGGTGAACTTATGTCGACTGCAATGTTTAATCTATATTTAAAGGAATGTGGAGTAAAATCAGCTCTGCTTCCGGCTCTTGAATATGCTCGTACAGATAAAAACGCTGAGCCGGATCCGGCTTATATCCGCGAAAAACTGACAGCGCTTCTTGCTGAGACACCAGATCAGGAGATTTATATTACTCAGGGTTATATTTGTCGTAATGCTTACGGCGAAATTGATAACCTGCAGCGTGGAGGAAGCGACTACTCTGCTTCTCTTATTGGCGCGGCTATTGATGCGGACGAGATTCAGATCTGGACAGATATCGATGGTATGCACAACAATGACCCTCGTTATGTAGAAGGAACTACACCTGTTCGCCAGCTTCATTTTGAAGAAGCTGCTGAATTGGCTTACTTCGGTGCAAAAATTCTTCACCCTACTTGTATTACTCCGGCTAAACTAAATAACATCCCTGTTCGTTTATTGAATACTATGGATCCTTCGGCTCCTGGTACTCTTATCTCAAACGAGACTGAGATGAACAAAATTAAAGCGGTAGCGGCTAAAGACGGTATCACTTCAATAAAAATCAAATCAGGCAGAATGTTGATGGCTTACGGATTTATGCGTAAGGTATTTGAAATTTTTGAGAGCTACCAGACTCCGGTTGATATGGTAACCACTTCAGAAGTTGGAGTGTCTCTAACAATCGATAATCAACGTCATCTTCCAGAGATTCTTGACGAACTTAAGAAGTTTGGTACAGTAACAGTTGATAGTGAAATGGTTATTATCTGTGTTGTTGGTGATCTTGAGTGGACAAATCTTGGCTTTGAAGCAAAAGTTGTAGAGGCTCTTAAAAATATCCCTGTGAGAATGATCTCTTACGGAGGCAGCAACTACAATATCTCTATTCTTGTGAAAGCTGAAGATAAGAAAGCTGCTCTTCAGTCTTTGAGCGAGAATCTTTTTCAATAATTGATATTATCTGAAAGAAATATAACAAAAAGACGTGAAGTTGATTAATTGAAAAATTATTAATGCTTTACGTCTTTTTTCAGACCCATATAAAAAGAAAATTTTATATAAATGAGAACAAAATTTCCTGTAGAGGCTTTGTCTAAAATTCAGACACCCTTCTATTATTATGACACTGATATGCTTCAGCAAACTCTTGATACAGTAAATAGTGAAGCAAGTAAATACAATAACTATCACGTGCATTATGCAGTTAAGGCTAATGCTTGTCAGCCTATTCTAAAGCAGATACAGGCGAGCGGTTTGGGTTGTGACTGTGTGAGTGGCGGAGAGGTTAAGGCTTGTCTTGAAGCCGGATTTGATCCGAAAAAGATTGTATTCGCCGGTGTCGGTAAAGCTGACTGGGAAATTAATGTAGGACTTGATGCGGATATTTTCTGTTTTAATGTGGAGTCTATTCCGGAGCTTGAGGTTATTAATGAACTTGCGGGTGACAAAAATATGAAAGCGCGTGTAGCTCTTCGTATTAATCCAAATGTAGACGCGCATACTCATCACTATATCACAACTGGACTTAATGAAAATAAGTTTGGTATCAGCCTTCAGCAGATGGAGAAGGTTATTGATCATATCAAACAGCTGAAAAATATTGAGTTGATTGGTTTGCATTTTCATATCGGATCTCAGATTCTTGAGATTGATCCTTTCGAAGCTCTTAGTATCCGTGTTAATGAAATTCAGGATCTTATGGAAAAGAATGGCATCAATATCTCTGTAATCAATGTGGGCGGTGGCCTTGGTGTTGATTATGTAGAACCTGATACTAATCCGGTACCTGAATTTGATAAATATTTCGCAACATTCAACAGATATCTTAACCTTAGAAAAGGACAGCAGGTTCATTTTGAACTTGGGCGTTCTATCGTATGTCAGTGTGGTTCGCTTATTACTAAGGTTTTGTATGTAAAAGAAGGTGATAATAAAAAGTTTGTTATCGTTGATGCGGGTATGAGTGATCTTATCCGTCCGGCTTTGTACGAGGCTCATCATGTAATACAGAATCTTTCATCTCACAGTACAAAGATTGAGACATATGATGTGGTTGGTCCTATATGTGAATCTTCAGACTGTTTTGGTAAAGAGGAGCAGTTGCCGACTACTCACAGAGGAGACTTAATGGCTCTTAGAAGTGCCGGTGCTTATGGTCAGATTATGGCATGCCAGTATAACTGTCGCGCTTTACCTAAAGATATTTATTCTAAAGATATTATCTAAAATAAAGCTTTATAGCTTTGTTTTATTAAAATATAAAAACCCTTTAAGTTATCTTAAAGGGTTTTTTTGATTTGATAAATCAATTAATCAATAAAAATATTGATGTCAATTTTATTTTACTTCAGAATTTTTATCTCCTTCGTCTGTATTATTGCTGTCAACATTGTTTTGAGTAGTATCCTCAATTGTATTATTGGTAGCCGCAACTTCCCAATGGAAAGGTTGAAATTGATTTTCCGGATCATTTGTGTTCCAGCTATCTTTTTTCATAGCGTATATTATAAACGGAATGCCGGCAAAGATTATACAACCACCAATTAAAACTACAAACCAAACTGTATTGCTACCTGTTGAAATCTGGCTTGGAGGCATAAAGCTTAATACGAATGCCAGTAATGAACCAAGGAAACCCATACCGGCTACAATCCATAATAGCCAATTGCCTTTGCCACCTATTCTAAAAGGTCTTTTCGTATCTTTCATAGAGTATCTAAGATGGATAGCAGCTGCAAACATAAGTAGATACATTATCAAATATAATAATACTGTCAACTGTGAAAGAATTTGATAAAAGCTCTGTACAGAAGGCATTACTACGAAAAGCAAGCTAAGCAGAGTTACGGCACCACCCTGTATAAGAAGAATATTTCTCTGTACACCAATTTTATTGGTTTTCTGGAAAAATGGCGGTAAATAACCTGCACGTCCTACAGTAAATAAACCTTTTGACGGACCGGCAACCCAAGTCAAAACTCCGGCTAATACACCAAAAGCAAGTGCAATCGCCATAATGGATGATAACCATGGAATTTTAAAGTAGCTGAAGTAATTGTCAAATCCTACGAGCAAACTCTGTGTCAGGTTGATTGATTTGGCAGGAATAATAACGCCGAGAGCAAATGTGCCTAATACAAATATAACTACAGTAACTATAGATCCTACAAATACCGCTTTAGGGTAATTTACAGAGGGATTGTCCATATTCTTAACATGGACACCACCCATCTCCATACCTGCGTAGAAAAGAAAGATACTTGACGCTAATACAAGGTTGTCTATTTTTGTGAAGTCAGGAATGAAATTATCGTGGAAGTCCATCTGTGATTCACCACCCGTAGCCAGATATATAATACCTAATACAATTAAAATACCGGCAGGTATAATCGTGCCGACCATACCACCTATTTTAGCTATTTTACCTACCCATCCCAATCCTTTAAGAGATATGAATGTAGCGAGCCAATACACTACCAGAACGATAGCAAGAGAATACAATCTGTTTGATGCAAGAGCCATGTCCTCGGTCTGATTCATTCCGATAAATGCAAGTGCGACACCTCCGAATGTCAATACAGTAGGGTACCATATCGTACTCTCCACCCATTGTAACCATATACCAAGAAAACCTATTCTTTTTCCGAAAGCTTCCCCTATCCAACGAAACACACCACCTTCTTTATCCTGAAACATTGCCGCAAGCTCTGCTGCCACAAGCGCAGTGGGAATAAGAAATACAATGGCCGCGAAAAGATAATAGAAGGCAGAAGTAACTCCATACACAGCCTCCGCGGGTAGTCCTCTAAGTGACACAACAGCTGTCACATTCATAATAGCAACTGTAAACGCACTTAATTTTACTACTTTCTTTAAATCATTTGCCATAATATAACGGATATTTTAATTTAAAATAATTATAAACGCAGTCTATCTGACTTATATATTCACCGTTAGAGCTCAATCTTTATTTTAGCCTGATTGTAAATATTTATATTCAGCTTGTTGGCAATATGTTTTATCGCAAGCTGCGCACGTACCGAATTGCCTGCCTCATCAAGAGGTGGTGAAAAGGCTGCTATGCCCATCACTCCGGGTACTATGCCCATCACGCCGCCACCGACACCTGTTTTTGCCGGAATGCCACAAGAGTACATCCAGTCGCCGGTGTTTTGATAAAAACCTACCGTAGCAATTAATGATGTGGTTTTTATAGCGTACTCAGGATCAAATATCTGTTTCTTTGATACCGGATTAAATCCCGCAAAGGCTATTGTTGAACCCATGACCGCAAGGTCTTTTGTGGTTACTGCAAGTGAGCACTGCCTTGTATACAGATCAAGAGCCATATCAGGGTCGTCATATATTCTGGAAAAGTTTTTCAGAAGCCATGCGATTGCGCGGTTATTATAATTCGTTTCAGATTCCGATTTGTATAGCTCATCTATCAATGTTATATCTGAGGCGGTCAGTTCGTTTATATTCTGCATAATCTCTGCCCATTTCTGATCAGATTTCCCCACTGGTTTAACCATGCTGCATGCAGATATAGCCCCCGCGTTTACAAGAGGCGTAGACGGGTGGTCATTTTCAAGTATAATGGCGCAGATAGAGTTGAAAGGTAATCCAGTAGCGTCTGCTCCGATCTTTTCAAGCAACTCCTTGCTACCCGATTGTCTCATTACCAGTAATGCTGTCGGAACTTTAGATATAGACTCGATACCGAATTTATAATCTGTTGCGCCGCAACTTATCACAGTGCCGTCTTCAAGGACTATAGATATCCCAAACAAGTCAGACGGTATATTGGCAAGATAAGGTATGTAATCTGCGTTTTTCCCATCTTTGACGCCCATGAAGAGATTGTAAGTCTCTTCAACGGCGTCATTAATCTGGCTTTTAGTTATAATGTTGTCCATTTTTTTTTATTTTCCTGTATGATTGAACATCTGCTTCTTGTCGTTTTGCGCTCTGCTGATATCCACTCTTGTATTGGTAGGATAGTCAAGTTTTTCAAATTCAGCGATAGCGTCTTTTATGTCATTTATAAGCATTCCCGCCATATCTCTTGTGAATCCCTGTTTGCAGACAACTCTCATGACCACAAAGTTGTCCAGATTCGAAGGAAGAGTATATGCCGGAACCATCCAGCCACTTTGTTGAAGTTTATACTGAAGGTCATAAAGAGTCCATTTTGCTGTTTTGTCGTATTCCGGATCCATATACCATATAAACAGTGGATTCGGTATCTCGTTGCTATAATTCTTAAACACAGGTATTTTTGCTATCTCAGAGTGCAGATAACCACATACGCTAAGTGAATCGCTCTGAACTTTTTTATAGCCACTGAACCCGAGTCTGATAAACTGATAGTACTGACCCAATATCTGAGCTGCCGGCCTTGAGAAGTTTAGCCCGACCTGGGTAACCTCTGCTCCCAGATAATTTACACTGAAAGACATTTTATCAGGCAGATATTGTTTGTCTTTCCATACCACCCATCCAAGTCCCGGATATACAAGTCCGAATTTATGTCCCGAAGTGCTGATTGATAATACCCATTTTAGTCTGAAGTCCCATTTATTCTCAGGGTCAACAAACGGCAAAATGAAACCGCCTGAGGCTGCATCTACGTGAATCGGTATGTCAAATCCGGTTTGTTTATTATATTCCTCAAGAGCTGCGTCAAGAGCCTCTACGTCATCGTTAAGACCAGTCCATGTTACACCCATGATAGGAACAATACATATTGTGTTTTCATCACACATCTTAAGCGCTTCTTTGGCGTCAAGAGTAGTGTTCTCGAGAGTCAAAGGAACGGTGCGCATCTCAATTTGCCATAGCATAGCAAATTTTTCCCATACAACCTGAAACGCTGATGATATAACGAAGTTTGGTTTGTCGAATGGTTTATTTTGAGCCTTTCTTTTAGCTCTCCATCTTAGCCATGCAGCCACACCTCCTAACATACAAGCCTCAGACGATCCGATAGCCAGCGCTCCGGTTTTCCATGCCGCCGTTTCCGGGGTGTTCCATAGATTTGCTATAATGTTAATACATTTTGCATTCATTACGGCTATACGTGGATATTCGGTTTCATCAATATAGTTTATATTGATTGCCTCATTCATCAGTTTGGTAGCGTAATCATCCATATATGTAGTCACAAACGTAGCAAGGTTTAGTTTTGGCTGAGTCTGCGGATAAGTTTCATCTTTAACAATCTGATATGCAACTTCCGGAGGAGTAGGGTTGTCAGGGATTCTGTCTGTCGGTGTAGGGTTTACAAACGCGTCATTTTCTAACAATTCATCATTATTACAGTTACAATTATTATCCATAATCTTGTTATTTAAGTGAATAAGTTGTTATTATAACAAAGACTAAATTGTAAGGTTAGGTTAATTAATAGTATTTTTATTCAATTTCGGATTTTTGAATAAATAGTATTTCGTAATGCAAAAAAAACAGCATTACCGAATAATAAGGTAATACTGTTTTCTGTATAATGTTTTTAATTAAAATTGCTCAAGCTCTTTGCTTAGTCTTTGTATTGGCAAGCCCATAACATTAAAATAGCTTCCTTCTATAGATTTTACTCCTGTATATCCGATCCATTCCTGTATCCCGTACGCGCCGGCCTTGTCGAAAGGTTTGTAGTTGTCTATATAATAATCTATCTGAGCATCGGTAAGAATGTCGAATGTAACATTTGTAACTGCTGCAAAAGACTTCTCCTTATCTTTTGTATATATGCATACGCCGGTTATTACCTGATGAGTCTTGCCTGATAAAACGCGGAGCATATTCTTTGCGTCTTGCGCGTCGATAGGTTTTCCATACACTACACCGTCAAGCCACACTATGGTATCGGCGGTGATTAGAAGAGTATTGTGCTCCATAGACGAGCGATATGCCTCGGCTTTATTCTTCGATATATATACCGGAATCTCCTCACCCGGTAATCCGTCGGGGAACGACTCATCTACGTCAGGCAGCGCAGTTACTTTATACTCTATATCCAGTCCTTTTAGTAGTTCACGTCTGCGCGGTGAGTTGCTGGCAAGAAGTATCTCGTAGTTTTTTAAATTGTCAAACATAATATAATCTGTTTAATTACCAGCCGAAAGCCTGATTGCAACTCATCCATAATCCCTGAGCTTTCATAACCTGCTCAATTACGTCGCGCGCGCAACCTTCTCCCCCTTTTTTCTCAGAGATGTATTTGCTCACTGCTTTTATATCATCTGATGCGTCTGCGGGGCATACAGGAAGTCCCACTATTTTCATAACTTCAAAATCAGGGATATCATCACCCATATAAATAACCTCATCGGCAGATAAACCGGTTTCCTTAAGGAAATGTTCAAAATGCTGAATTTTTACTTTCGCTCCGAGATAAAGGTGTTTTATGCCCAGATTAGAGAATCTCACTCTAACAGACTCAGTAGTACCTCCTGTTATTATACCAATGGTAAGACCTTTTTTTACGGCAAGCTGCAGAGCGTATCCGTCTTTTATGTTTATCATACGCATAGGTTCGCCAGTCGGATATAGTGGTACCATATCAGATGATAAAACACCGTCAACATCAAATACTATACCTTTTATCTTTGTTAAGTCGAAATTAATAGACCCCATAATGTTTGTTTTAATTTTTAAATTCGTGGATGCTTTTGCTCATAAGAGAATATATCTCCTTGAATCTGTCCTGCTCAATTAGTGAGAGATGTTTATTTATAACATTTTCATCATATCGTATAGCCGGACCCGTTTGAGCTTTGTATGGTTCAATCTCCTCAATTTTAGCTGCTGTCTCGGCTATAAGCGGTCGTATGGCATCAAAAGGCAGATCTTTTTCTTCAATAAGCTTAGCCGCTATGGCATAAAGATGATTGGTGAAATTGCATGCGAATACCGCCGCAAGATGAAGCTGACGACGTTGAGAGGAATCTGCATACCTTACATCTTTTGATATCAGTCGAGCTGCATATTCAAGCATAGAGGCAGTATTATCGTTTACACCCTCTATGAAAACAGGGATTATGCTAAAGTTGACCTCTCTTGTTTTGCTGAATGTCTGAAGCGGATAAAAAACACCGTAGTTTGTAGCGTACGGTTTGAAAATATCCATAGGGATACTTCCTGCCGTGTGTACCCAAATGCCATTATTGGCAGGCATTTGCTTTAGCATATCCTCAAGAACCGCATCTTTGACAGAGAAAATGTATAAATCAGCGTCTGTTATCACTTCTGAAATATCTGTGGTAAAGTCAGTTCCAGGCGATATGTCGTTTAGCTTGTCACACAGTGATTTAGCCGACTCTGTCGTTTTACTGTATATCTGCGTGATATCAAAGCCTTTTCTTTTCATTTCAAGAGATACGCGAGTGGCAAGATTGCCGGCTCCGATAAAAACAATCTTCATAAAATTATTTTCTTAGTGACGTAAAAATAAGCACAGAGCCCGTAGTTACGAATACTACCGGCCAAAACAGAAACTGATATTCCGCCAGATATCCGTATATAGTGCGGAAACGAAATAAGAGACCTATAACAAGTAGTATAAGTCCGATAGTTTTGTCTTTCTTGAAAATAAGGAAAAAAGCCGCCGCGTAGAGAAACGCAGTGCGCCAGTCCAGAACTTCCGCGCGCAGACTAACCGACATGAATTTCTGCAATACGCCAAATGAACTAAGCAGTGATAATACACCGTAAAAAGCCAATGTGAGCCCTGTAGCGAGTTTTGTATCTTTTTCTTTAAGCATTGTGAATAATTACCATTTACCGATATGTACCTTCTCCCACTGTAGTTTATCTGTGTCGAAAGGTTTTCTCTCTTCATTTTTATGTCCGATAGATATTATGGAAAGTACCTGCCATTCGTATGGAATATCAAGTATTGAGCGTACAGCATCTTCTGAAGATTGCCCGTTGGCTGTATATCTGTTGCGGATATGTATCCAGCAGCTTCCAAGACCAAGATCGGCACACTGAGCCTGGATAAGCATTGAGGCGATAGATCCGTCTTCCACCCATGTATCCACTCTTGGGTCGCAAATCACAACAACAGCAAGAGCTGCTCCTTTTATAGGGCCTGAGCCATGTTCTTTAGCGTAAGAAAGTTTTTCAAGAACTTCTTTATCTTCAACTACAACAAATTGCCACGGATTCTGTCTTTTACCTGCAGGCGACATCAGAGCAGCCTCAAGTATAAGTTTCACTTCATCCGGCGATAATAATTCGTCAGTATATTTTCTTATGCTTCTGCGATTTACCAATAGGTCGTGAAAGTTTTCCATAATAGTACCGTATTAATTATATATGCGTGCAAAGATATGATAAAACCAACATTTTTATTAATCTTTACATACGCAAACGCCGTTTTTTTCGTTTGTTTTATAGTGTTTAGAAAAAATCGTTAGATGAGAATATATATTTCCCTCCTTTTATTAGTCATTACATCTGCTTTATTTGCTCAGAGTAGCGTCAAAATATATGGTACGGTGACCAATTCAGAAGGTGATCCGATAGAGATTGCTCACGTCAGACTTAAATCGGGACTTGTAGGTACGCTTACTGATTTCAAAGGTTATTACGAACTTAATATCGCTGAATCTGATTCTGTTACCGTCGTTTTTAGCTGCCTCGGACATAAGAGAGTGACTCGTCTTCTTCACTCGCCAAAAGGAAAAATAGAACTCAATGTGCGTCTTTACTCAGATGAGGAGGTGCTCGATGAGGTGCAGGTTACAGCCGTGCGTATGCAAACCGGCACAATGGAGAAGATTGATGCCAACAAAGCACGCCTTATGCCGGATGCCTCAGGAGGAAGCATTGAATCTATGCTTACTACGTTTGCCGGTGTAAACTCAAGCAATGAACTCAGTTCCCAATACTCAGTGCGTGGAGGTAATTTTGATGAAAATATTGTATATGTAAACGGTATAGAGGTGTATCGTCCGCTGCTTGTACGTTCCGGTCAGCAAGAGGGCCTAAGTTTTATCAACCCCGACATGGTTGGTGCGATAGAGTTTTCATCCGGCGGATACGCAGCCGAATACGGAGATAAAATGGCTTCGGTCCTTGATATAACTTACAAGACACCTGAGGAGTTTGAAGGCTCTGTATCCGGTGGGTTGATGGGTGCAACGGCTTCTGTTGGACATCGCGCAGGGAAATTCTCTCAGCTTCACGGCTTCAGATATAAATCCAACTCATCTCTTCTCGGTTCGCTTGACACGAAAGGAGAATACGATCCACGTTTCTTTGATTATCAGACTTATATATCATACGCGTTTAGTGATAAATTAAATTTCTCGCTTCTGGGTAATATCTCACAAAACAGTTATAGTTTCCGACCCGAAAGCCGCTCCACTTCGTTTGGTACCCTTGAGGATGCAAAAAAGTTTACAGTTTATTTTGACGGACGTGAAAAGGATCTTTTCCGTACTTATTTCGGGGCAGCAAGTATAAAGTATTCAGGAGTAAAACGCACTACGATTGAATTGCTCCTTTCTGCTTTTCTTACAGACGAAAGCGAGACTTATGATATTACAGGTGAATACTGGCTTGATGATGCTGTAGGAGATGATCAGGCTCAGGGATCTCTTGGCGTAGGATCATACCATGAGCACGCACGCAATAAGCTTGACGCAAGTGTTATAGCCGGAGCCATGAAAGGAAAGACTAAATATCGCAATCATACATTTGATTATGGTGTTAATCTGCAATCAGAAAAGATAAAAGACCGCATAGGCGAGTGGGAGATGAGAGACTCATCAGGATACTCACTACCTCACACATCGCAGGGTGTTAGTGTGATATACGCGCTTCATTCTAAATATGAGAATACTACAGCCAGGATGGGTGCGTTTATTCAGGATACATATCGATTTAACAGTGGCTTAGGCAGATTCACCATTACAGGTGGTTTGCGCGCATCATACTGGACATATAATAAAGAGTTTATATTATCTCCTCGTGCTTCAGTAGCATTTGTGCCTGAGAATAACAACAATTTTATCGCCCGTTTTGCTACCGGTATCTATTATCAGACCCCATTCTATAAGGAATACAGAGATACAGTAAGAGATGATGCAGACAATCTTGTGGTCAGAATGAACGAGAATATTAAGTCGCAGCGCGCTATTCACTTTGTTTTGGGTGGTGATTATACGTTTAGGGCTTATAACCGTCCTTTTAAGGTAACAGGTGAATTATACTACAAGAAACTTGACAATCTTGTGCCTTACGAAGTAGACAACGTAAGAATAAGATATTATGGTGACAATATAGCTAAAGGATACATTGCCGGAGTTGATTTTAAATTCTTTGGAGAGTTTGTTCCGGGTACAGATTCATGGTTTAGTTTCTCTTTAATGAACGCAAAGGAAACCTTCTTGGGCAAGACTGTGCCACGTCCTACAGAGCAGCGTTATAGTCTCGGGTTCTTTTTTAATGATTATATTCCCAATTATCCCAAATATCGGTTTAGCCTAAAAGCTATATGGGCAGACGGTTTGCCTTATGGTTCGCCAAAAGGTGGACGTTTGGCGGCTGTGTTTCGCACACCTCCTTATCGCCGAGTTGATATTGGCTTGTCAAGGATGCTTACCGGTGGTGATGAAAGGATTATGCAGGGGAGACTTCTTCGCAATATTAAAAATATATGGATTGCGGTAGATGTGTTTAATCTACTTGATATAAGCAATGTTAATTCATACTATTGGGTAACAGATGTCAATAATCATCAATATGCAGTGCCAAATTATCTGACCGGACGTCAGATAAATGCCAGACTCACTATTGATTTTTAAAATCTATTCGGAATGCGCCTCTTTCGTACATATCATAATATGGTATAGCCGCAGAGTCGCATTCTTTTTTTATTATATCACGCAAATATCCTGGCACAGTATTGTGTAAAATAATCTCTTTCGGAAGCGCTATTTTTGATATTTCTGTCAGTGTGCCTCTGTATTTGCCCCCTATCAGAGCATAGTCTGTCAATATAGGGTTGTTACTCTTTTTATATCTCATGTCCTTTTCCGTAAAAAGTACTAATTCCTTGTTTGCTACTTTTATAAATGGGGAGTGTATGATGATGTGACTATCAGTTGCGGTATCTTTCCCTATGGTGTGTATTTGTTTTATATTCTTATCTCTTATTATATTCTCTGTGATTCGTTTTAGATATTGCGAGCTATCGTTGGCTGAAACATACAGATTCTCATTATTGATATAAACTATATTAATAGCCTTGTCAGGATATATAATAAGTTCCTCGTCACAGTTTTTTTCAAATATGGTATCACATACAGACCATACGCATAAAGACGAGATTATTCCTATAAGGTATACAGCTCTGTTTTTTTGCATTAATTTAAATGCAAGATATATAATAATTATCCCGCATATCATTCCGTAGTAAGTTATACCTGCATTTTCTACACCACTTGGTACAGGGAGCTTTTCTATAGATCCGGTTATCCATGATATATAGTCATTACACCACATTATAATACGGTCCGCAAATGTCCATTCTACTCCGGTGTATAATAATATCAACCTCACTCCGGCTGTAAAAATAAGCGGAGTCAGCACAGGTACTACAAGTAAGTTACCAATTATAAACCATACCGGCAGATAATGAAAATATATAATACTCACGGGCAGCGATATGATTTGTACACATAATGTAATGTTTATAAGATCGAGTAGATAAACAGTTATTTTAGATTTGCGTTCATAAAGGCTTTTAGCAAACGGAGCGAATATGACGATTGAAAATACCGCTGCGTAACTCATCTGAAATCCTGCGTCAAACAGCAGGGATGTATTATATACGAGCATAAAAAGAGCACTCGCGCATACTGTATTCAATATGTTGCCTCTGCGGTCTGCTACCCGTCCGATAAGTATAATGGTTATCATACAGACTGCTCTCGTCACGGAAGGTGAACATCCGGTCACAAAGCAATATATCCATAGTATTATTATAGCGAAAACTAATCTTAGTTTATTGAGGTTCATTAATCTAAGAGGGAACAGCATAATCATCACAAGAAAAAATATAACGCCGGTATGTAGTCCGCTCAAAGCAAGTATGTGAGACATACCCAAAGACGCGAATCGCTCTCTTAGCGAATCATCAATCTCATTTCTCTCTCCGAGCATTATAGCTTTCAGAAATGCTTTATCACTCTCCCTGAGTGAAGTTTTGTTGTCGAAAGTGTTTAATAAAGAGTTTTTTATCTTTTTGGAAGTTGCAAAAAAAATGTGTTCGTTAATATTATTGTCGCATAATACCGAATCGGCATATATCGCGTATCTTATGCCTTTGTGTCTCATAAATAAATGATAGTCAAAAGAGTATGGTGTATCCTTTTGCTTGATCTCTTTTATTGAGCCTGTGACAAATATCTCCTTTGAACTTAAATCAGACGTATAGTCGGAGTTTATATAGATTATGGCGGGGACGTGATCGAAATCTTTAGATGATAATGTATCAGCCTGAGACTTTATTGAGGCGAAATATGAAATTCGTCCGGCTTTTTCAGAAAATTTATCGGCAATATTAAGAGATATAACTGACCTGTCTTTCATGAAACAGACCTCTTTGGGCTGATTTTTACCATGTATTACATATCCGGTAGTAAATATGAATATACAAATAGCCGCGCCAAACAGATTTCTGTTTCTGAATCTGCTCACCGGATCT
>CAMTOT010000011.1 GCA_947074165.1 uncultured Bacteroidales bacterium | reverse complement strand
GATAATGAGCGGTGACTGGAGTTCAGACGTGTGCTCTTCCGATCTTAAAATTTCTGCCACGCTCATGGCACAACTATGCCACGATCGTGTCAGAGCTCTGTCATGAGCGTGGCAGTGCTCTGCCATGTACGTGGCAGAAGTTTTATAAAGGAGCAAATGAATTATCTTATATAATTGGTGGCAATCTTAGGTTCGAGTGCTATAGGATTTACCCCGACATTCTTGCCTGCTTCAATGCATTTAAGCATCCAGCTCATATTATTTCCAAGAATACGCATTGTTTGCATTCCCTCTTCATCTTTCAAAGCCTCCTGCGCGTTAGACCCGTGTATCATGTTCCAGTAGTTAGACGAGACTACGGGCATACATCTTATAGTAAAATATTTATTCAGCTGGTCAAGAGCGGCAGAGGCGCCCCCGCGTCTGCAACTTATAATAGCGGCAGCCGGCTTATTAATAAAGTGAGGTGTGCCAAAATAGAAAGCTCTGTCCATAAACGCGGTTATAGCACCCGACGCCGCAGCAAAGTGTACGGGCGAACCAAATATGAATCCGTCAAATTCTGACGCTTTTTCTACGAACTCATTTACGATATCGTTTCTGAAACATTTGCCTGTTTTTTTACATGCCCCGCACCCGATGCAGCCTGCTATAGCGTCTGTGCCAAGTTGAAATATTTCTGTTTCAATACCGTTGTCATTAAGTGATTTTGCCACTTCACAAAGTCCTGTGTATGTACACCCACGTTCGTGAGGGCTGCCATTAACTAAAATAACCTTCATAATGTCCTTTATTAATTTCTTGAAATTAATTTTGCTTTATTTAATTTTCTACAAAGATATAACAATTATCTTTTTAGTAATTAAGTTAATATAAGCCTCTATTTTGTTATATTCGCAATAGATAATTATAATAATCACATTATGAGAAAAGCGTTGATAGTGGGGGGGACATCAGGTATAGGACTGGCTCTGGTGCATATTCTTGTAAGAGAAGGTTGGTTTGTCGGAGTAGCAGGAAGGAGAACGGAAAAACTTGAGGAGATACTTAGTATTTATCCGGAAAAGGTTTCAATACAATCTATAGATGTTACAGAAGATAACGCGGATGATCTATTAAATTCATTTATAAGCAGATTAGGAGGGATAGATTTATTTATTCTTTCTTCAGGCATTGGCTATCAGAATGCAGAGCTTCACAGCAAGGTTGAACTTGACACTACTATGACAAATGTGGTTGGTTTTACGCGTATGGTGACAGCCGCGTTCAATTATTTTAAGACTAAAGATAAAGGACACATAGCGGTCATCAGCTCTATAGCGGGAACTAAAGGGATAGGTGTAGCACCTGCGTATTCAGCTACTAAAAGATATCAAAATACATACATTGAGGCGCTTGAACAATTATCATGTATAGAGAACAGAAATATAGTGTTTACAGATATACGTCCCGGATTCGTAAAAACAGATCTTTTAAATGACGGTAAAAACTATCCGTTACTAATGGACGCTGATAATGTGGCTTCTAAAATATATAAGGCATTAAATAAAAATAAGAGGATAGCCATAATTGACTGGAGATATGAAATACTTGTTTTTTTGTGGAGTCTGATTCCGGCTGTTTTGTGGAGGAGGCTTCCTATAAATGTTAAGTCAAAATAAAAATAAAATAGCTGCCTCCCGGCAGCTATCCATAATATTCATTTGTCCGAAAAAGTAGATATAACTATTATAAATAGTATATCGATGATTAATAAATAAAAATTTTCTATTGATATATTGTTTATACAAATGTAGTATAATGTAAAATAGTGTGAAAATCAATGCCTCAAATAAAGTTTCAAAACATAAAAAGCATCTTTATATCGTTATAGAATAATATATGATAAAAACTCTTACATCGCTCAGGGCAATATTGGCTATTATGATATTTCTGTCACATAGTTTTATGATAGATGATCTCTTTTCCGGTTTTCTGTTGAAGAACGGATATGTTGCCGTGACATTCTTCTTTATATTGAGCGGTTTTGTAATTTCATACAATTATCAGCGACAAATTGACCAGAATGAGATTTCATATAGCGGATTTATATATCCTCGCATTTCAAAGCTTTATCCGCTTCATCTTTTTACTTTGGTTATTATGATTGCGATAAATTTCGGGTATATTTTAAACTATGAACGGGATATATTAAAATTTATAATCAATTTATTTCTGTTACAGTCGTATGTCCCCTTGTCTGAATATTATTTTTCTTATAACTCTGTATCCTGGTGTCTGAGTACTGAAATGTTTTTCTATATATGCTTTCCTTTTATTGCAGGTTGTTTCAATAAATCAAAAAATATATGCATTACCGTTTTATTGTTGTTTATCCTTGTGCCTGTTTTGATGTATTTTACCCCTTCTGAATATTTAAAATCAATATGGTATATAAATCCTTTTGTCAGAATAGCCGACTTTATACTTGGCATAATGCTATATAACTTATATACACGTGTGAAGACCATTAATATTTCAAGACTGAAAGCGACTCTGTTTGAGGTAATGGCTGTTTTCTTGTTTGCGGCGGTATATCTGTTTTATGCCAATCCTGATTATGTGGTTTATGGATATTCTGTATTATTCTGGCTGCCTGCGCTTAGTATTATATTAATATTTTCGCTTGAGAAAGGATTAATATCGAGAATTCTAAGAACTGATTTTTTAGTAAAGGCAGGCAATTATAGTTTGTGTTTTTATATGTCGCATATGTTAGTTATAGTATTTTATAAAAAAATAATAAAACGACTGTCAATAGAGTCAAATTGTTATATTGACATATCTTTAATATTTATCATTTCATGCATATCGGCTATCTTGATTTATCTTTATTTTGAAAAACCTGTCACCGGTTATTTAAAGCAATATTTTCAAAAGCGTGCGGCATACAATGCTGTCTAAGATTATTTTTATTGATATATTGAGTCGGGGTCATACCGGTGTGAGACTTAAAAAGCTTATTGAAGTATGATATGTTTTCAAAGTTGAGTTTCAGGGCAACGTCTTTTATTGGTATTTCAGATATAGTGAGAAGGAGCTGAGCCTTTTCAATTTTTTTCTTAATAATATATGTCACCGGAGTTAAACCCGTCTCTTTTTTAAATAGTCTGATGAAATGATCGTCAGAAAGATTACAAACACAAGACAATTGATTTATTGTTATAGACGAGTCTATATTGCGTCTGATATATGAGAGAGCCTTAGTAACTCTTATGTCAGCGTATTCATTTTTCTTTGTTGCCTTACTAATAAAGGCAGCAAGAAGTTGCAACAAAATTCCTCTTGACTCAAATAAAATGTGATTTGCTATGTGTGTGCGCTGCGCGATATTCTTTAGCAGAGTGGATTGATTATCATAAAATTTCGGGTCATAACCTGATAACCTGCATCCGGGGTTGATATCAAGCAAACGTTGAATAATCTTTTTATTCAGATCACTACACTTTATGTCTACCGGGAAATCGTATAGGTCGAATAGACCGGTTTGAGAAGACGGTTTTTCATAAAGGTGAATATAGATATGAGAGTAGTATCCGTCACAATTGTAGCTGTGTTTTGTAAAAGGTGGAATTAGATACATATTGCCGGGTTCAACCGTGTATGCATGTTCCTGAAATATAATCTGCGCTGTACCCTCTACCGCGTAAAATATGCGAATGAACGGACTTTCCACGTCCTGCCAGTTCCAATCTCCATTGTGTTTTGATATGCCGATATTAAGCAGCATTAATTCTGTATTATTCATGTGTGTATAGATTAAGGTGACCAAACGCAAATATAATCAAACTCTTTTGTCGATATAGTGGTATTCATTGCCGATTTAGAATAATGCGCTGTTTTACGTAAAATATAATTTTGTGATATAATGTTAATCTTAAATGAAATACAATGAATGAAAATATTTTTAAGGGAGGGTATCCTAAAATAGGCATAAGACCCACAATAGACGGACGCTGGGGAGGAGTGAGAGAGAGTCTCGAGATTCAGACTATGAATATGGCCCGCAGTGCCGCAGAACTGATATCCACAACTCTAAAATATCATGACGGCTCTCCCGTGCAGTGTGTTATATCTGATACGACTATAGGCGGCGGTTCTGAAGCAGCGGATTGCGCGTGTCAGTTTGAGCGTGAAAACGTGGTGGCAACCCTTACGGTGACACCTTGTTGGTGTTATGGTACTGAAACGTTTGATATGGATCCGCGTACAATAAAAGCGGTCTGGGGATTTAATGGTACAGAACGTCCTGGTGCCGTATATCTTGCCGCTGTGCTCGCGGCTCATGCTCAGCGTGGTTTGCCTGCTTTTTCTATTTATGGTCATGATGTGCAGGATGCTTCGGATACGTCAATCCCGCAGGATGTAGCTGAAAAAATAATATCATTCGCGCGTTGCGCAATTTCAGTCGGTTCGATAAAGAATAAAGCATACGTCAATCTGGGCTCTGTATCTATGGGCATAGCCGGATCATATTGCGATGCTTCAATACTGCAAAAATATTTCGGATTGAGAGCTGAGTGGGTAGATATGACAGAGATTCTCAGACGAATTACACTGGATATTTTTGATAAGACGGAGTATGATAAAGCTTTAGACTGGATAAAAAAGAATTGTAAAGAGGGATTTGACGTAAATAAAGGCAAGACACTGCCGGAAGTGGTTACGAAGTCTAAAGTCGTTGAGGCTGATAAAGACTGGGAGTTTATAGCGAAAATGACACTTGTGGTAAGAGATATTTTATTTGGTAACCCTGAACTTGCAAAAATAGGATGGAAGGAGGAAGCGCTTGGTCGTAACGCTATAGCAGGAGGTTTTCAGGGACAAAGAATGTGGACTGACTGGTTGCCTAACGGCGATTTTACTGAGTCTATTCTTGCTTCTACTTTTGATTGGAATGGAAAAAAAGAACCAATAGCTTTTGCCACTGAAAATGATGTCTGCAATGGTCTTGCTATGCTTATGGGTACATTGTTAACAGATAAAGCCCCTTGCTTTCATGACGTACGCACATACTGGAGTCCGCAAGCGACAGAACGTGTGACAGGGGTCAGGCTGACCGGCAGAGCGAAAGATGGAATAATACATCTTATAAACTCAGGTGCGACAGCAATGGATTGCAGCGGCGCATCGACGAATGAGAAAGGAGAGGGTGTAATGAAAGAGTGGTGGAATATGACACAACGGGATATAGATAATTGTCTTGAGGCCACAGACTGGTGTAGGGCAAATTATGAATATTTCAGAGGTGGAGGTTTCTCTTCTCATTTTCGCACTCAGGCTGAAATGCCTCTTACTATGATTAGGCTTAATATTGTAGAGGGGGTAGGTCCGGTGATTCAGATTGCAGAAGGATTTTCTTGTGTATTACCGGATGATATGCATACTAAACTTGATAAACGAACAGACCCGACATGGCCTACTACCTGGTTTGCTCCGAATCTGACTGGTAAAGGAGCATTTAAAGATGTTTATTCGGTTATGGCAAACTGGGGCGCTAACCACGGGGTAACGGTATACGGACACGTCGGAGCACAGATAATAACTATGGCTTCGATGCTTCGTATTCCGGTAAATATGCATAATGTAGATGAGTGTAAAATATTCCGTCCACATTCTTGGGCTTCTTTCGGAACTGAATCTCCTGAACAGGCGGATTACAAAGCCTGCGAAACATACGGACCGTTATACAAATAAGAGGTATGGATGGTTATATACAGCAGCAATATAAAGGAGCCGTCAAAAGATATTGTCAGACTCTAAATCTAAAAGAAAATCCGGAGCTGATAGCCGAGTATCGCAAAAGACATTCGCAACAGTATATGTGGAGAGAGATTATTGATGGCATAAAGAGTGTCGGGATCCTTGAAATGGAGATTTATATAGTTGGTTCGCGACTATTTATGATAATTGAAACACATGTTGATTTTGACTGGGATTCAGCTATGAAGGTGCTAGCCACCTTGCCGCGTCAGGCAGAATGGGAGGAGTATATGGCTAAGTTTCAGATTTGTGATATCGGAAGCTCTTCGTCAGAAAAATGGAAACCGATGGAACGGATGTTTCACCTGTATACATAAAAAAAGAAAACCCTTTGGAGTTAGTCTTTCACAAGATTTACTCCCGAGGGTTTTTCTAATTTGTCTAATTTGTTATTATTTAATTTGTCAGTATTCTTATTGTTTAATAATCTTACCTGTTATCGTCTCCTTATTGTAAGATACTTTTATTATGTATACTCCATTTTGAAGAGATTCGATATTTATACTGTTTGATGAAGATATGCTTTCTACTTTTTGTCCATGTAGGTTTATTATCTCAATATTATCAGCTTTGATATTAAGTGTTACTTCTGAAGATGCAATTGTATTAACAATTCTGATCTTATCCATATTATCGGAGTTTTCTGATATAGAAGTATCAATTGCAGCTTTTGACGGTACGCTTAATGCACCCGACTCTGAAACAGCGATTACTTCAATGTCATTAATAGACAAAGCGTCAGAGGCCAATGAAAATTCTGTATTCTGAGTCTGAGCTACAAATATACCTTCAGAGATAACTATATAGCATATTGCACCGTCTACCGCATCCCATTTTAATAATTTTGATGATGCATTTATCATAACATTACAAGCAGCTGCCGTAGTTTCAGATTTTGCTTTAGCATTCCAGTTGTCAGTGCCTCCAAGAACGTTCTCGATAGAGTATCTTACAGACTCTTCTTCTGTTATTATATTTTTTACCTCAGTCCATTCACCGCCTTCATTTCTCTGGTAGCTGTCTTTGCGGTTAGAAAGATCAACTGCATGTCCTGCCCCGTTTACACTGTTATATTCAGCCATCACAAGAGGTGTAGGGTTATTGCCCGGCATATCACCCCATCCGGCAGTAGTAGGAAGAATGTTCATAGTCGTATTTAGATATGCAACTTGTGGTGAATTTTTCCAAGGACGACCAAGTGTGTATATACCGTCTTGTGTACTTGTACCATCAATAGTACAATTGTTAAAGACGTATCCGTAGCTGTTGCCATCTGAAGTTGCTGCTGCAGTGATGCAGTTACCTGTTGTAGCTCCGTTAGGTCTTGCATCTACCGATATAACGTTGTTTTCGAAATAGCATATACCATCACCAAAGATGAAATCGACAGTACCGTGTATTTCGCAGTCAAGGTAATACTGACGGTCAGTGCCTTTATTGGATGTAAGGTGAGTATCCTGATAACCCAATAATCTTACATTCTTAAATATTGCCTTATCGGCATATACTTTAAGTGCTACACCAAGTGAAGCAAGCTCGCCGTTTTTTGTGTTTTCGATAGTAATATTTTCACAATAGAAATTATCTGCAAGAATCTCAAGTGTCTGACAGTTTGAAGTGCCATAGTCTATCAGCCCGGTAGAGCCTGTCTGCGATTTGCGGCTACCTTTTAATATCACGCCATCACGACTTTGACCTATCAGACTCACATTGGTTTTAGTTGACCCAAGTGACGCGTAGCCGTCAGTGTCAAAATCATATTCGCCATTTTTCACAAAGATAAGATATGTATTTACCCCCGGTACAGCAGCATCAAAAGCAGATTGTATTGTTTTTCCATCTCCGGATCCATCGGCTGCGACAATAAAATCGAACAGACGAGGTGAAACAACAGGTTTTTCCGCAGTAGTAAATTTAAGCGATCCGGCAGCAATTTCTCTTCCGAACTTATCTGTAACCACACCTTCAGACCATGTTAATTCGTAAGTTGTAGCGTAATTAAGATTGTTATAGCTTAAACGAACTGTTTTACCTGTTATATTAGCAGAAAGAGCCTTTCCATTAAGAATAAAAGAACCGGTGCCTGCTTGAATTGATTTGCTCATAGTCAGCTCTATAGTGCCGTTTATGCCTACGCCTTCGGCATTTGCCTGAGGTTTGCTGCTTGTCAATGAAGGAGCAATGCCATCATCCTCTGCTGCGTCTCTGTCAAGAAATTTGCTAACGGAAATATCATAAAACCAGCAAGCGCCTGAAGCAACCAGTCTTAATTGTGAAGGCTCAGAGCTTTGAGCCGCACCGCTGGAAAGGCGTGCTGCGTCGTTTGCGCCAAGAGTGAATTCATCAATTTTAATCCAGTTATCGCCTGACTTTTTCTCAATGCTGTATGTCTGTTCTGAAGAGCCACTACCGTTTTGTATATGGAAATAAACTTCTCCGATAGATTCAATAGAAGGGAATGTAAGCATCGTAGCGCGGAAAGCATAAGTGTAACCGTCTTTATTACGCGCAGAAGCGCTGTTTATGCCTGTAATCTCAACAGCGTAATCGCCGGAAACAAACTCTGTCGAGGTTGCTGTAATATTTTCCGCTGTCGGTATAAATGATATAATCGGAGTATTGTCTCTGAAATTACCTTCCGTAGATATCTCAAATTTAGTTGCCGCCGCAGAATTACCCTGTATGTCAAGGATTGCATTTTCAGGGATATTTACTTCATATGAGGTGTTGTAGTCAAGTCCGCTGTATTTGATGTATATCATATTGTTAGATCCTGATATAGCGGGAGTTATCTCTTTAGTGCCGATAAGGATTGGCATATCGCCGATTTTTACTTGCTCGGAGTAGGAGATAGTAATGAAGCCGTTAGCCGGAACTACATTGTAAGTCAAGGCCGGGTTATTTATTATCTCTGGTTTTTTTGTATCAGGGGTTTCAAATGAATAACTATAATCCATAGCAGTAGGGGTACCTGATTCGTTGACAAAAGCGCCTTTTGGTATATTTAGTTCATAAGTTTTGTCTGTACTAAGACCTGAATATGAAAGAGTCGCTTTATTGCCGCTTACTGATATGCCGGATTCTAAAAAGTTGATGTCACCGATACTGATATTAATATCATCAACTCTTTTTACCGGCTCAGAGAAAGAGATGTAAAACGAACCATTAACCGGGATGATAGATTTGTTTTCAGGAGAAATGCTCTCAATAGCCGGAGGAGCAGGTGCAGCTGAATATCCGTATATTTCAATATCATGCAGATAAAAAAAGTTTGCGTTTCCGGCAGGAAGCATTATTTTGAATGCTACGTTTTCTTCATTAATATCTATTGTGTTGCTTTCTCCGGCTCCGTTTATTAGTTTTTCAGTTATTAAAGACCAATCAGAATCAGCTACTTTTTTGTATATGCCAAATCCACGATTATTACCGGTAGTTGAACCTTTTACAACAACTTTACTTATAGAATTAAGTGCCGAGAATTCAACTGTTGCGGTGGTCGGGTTTTTAGAAAACTCTATAGCACCTGTCGAAGTTATGCCATTGTCATTTTTTGCAATATAAGTGTTCTTTACAGCACAATCAGTCCATGAGATTGTAAAGTCTTCGTTTGAAGTTGTAGTTTGTGAATAAGGAGTTGTTGCTTTATCCCATCCTGAAGCGAAATCAGAGATATATAGCAACTGTTCCGTCCTTTCATTGGACGCATAAGCATTTACCGATAAAGCAGATATATACATTGTTACAGCTGCCAACGATAGTTTGGAAGTAAATATTTTCATACTATTATAATAAAAGATTAATTATCTATCTCTTTCAGGAGATGTATGCAAATTAATATAATTAACATAAATGATATGTGAAATATTTGACCAAACGTGTGTATTAAAGATGTAAATCAATATTAAATCGCATGTTATTATATGTTTTATTACATATTTTATAAACTTAAGCTCAGTATAAATGTTTTTGTTTTAGTACTTAAAAACAAAATGATTATGAACAAAAGTAAGTTTATCATTAGGACTATTTTTTATATTTTATCTATTGTTTGTTTTTCATGTTCAAAGGATAAAATAGAGGTTAATATACCGTGTTGTGGAGGTTCATCAGATTCTGATAATGGTTCGGGCTCCGGCTCCGGTTCCGGCTCGGGTTCAGATTCCGGTTCAGGTTCGGGCACTGCATCTAATTTAATAACATTTGATCCTTATGTTATGTCAGAATTTACAACAAAAGCGGTGAACTTTGAGCCAATATCATCCGGAAGGTATGTGACATTTTTTGCATACAGCGGACAAAATAGAATCTCCTCAATAAATTATAAATCAGAAAGTGCAGGTTCAGTAACACCGGTAGCCGGAAGTGGCATGGTATTGCCTAATGGTACATATACATTTTACGGCGCGGGTACTAACTCAACAAGCGATCAAACTCCGACGTTCTCAGGAAGTACGGCAACGTCATTGTCAAATGGCATCGATTATCTTGCGTGGCAATATTCAACGCCAGTAAGTATCACGTCATCAAAAGATTTTATAGTAAAATTTGAGCATGCATGTACGCAGATTGTTATAAAACTTGACACAGCAGGGACTGATAAAACCGGAAGTAATATAAAGGTTGAGTTAGTAAGTGTAGAGTGTACTCCTTCCTCAATCGATGGGGTTAGTTGGGATTTGTTTTCCGGTGTAATCACACCTGCTACAAGTTTGTCTTCTGCTGTTCAGTTGGGAATGACTGGTAATTACGCTCAATACATTATGCGTCCGTTAGAAGGAAATCTGGTACTTGACTTTACGTTTAAACTAAGTTTCAACGGCGTTGAGCAAACTATTCCATTTACCGGTAGTCAGCCTATACCAAGCGGAGCCCTTAAAGCCGGAAATTCGTATCTGTTCTTAATAGAGATACAGGATAGTGAAATTAATTTTACGAATGTAGATGTAATTAATTGGGTTGAGGTAAGTGGTGGAGCTCCTATAATACCAATTCAATTGTAGTTTTTTGATATGGAATCATATAAATATTTAATCACAATATTAAGTTTCGTTTTCTCCATTTTTATATTTAGTTGTGCGGACGATAAGGTGACGGTTGAGTATATCCAAACCTCTGATTCCGGTCTTGACAAGATATTATTTACCGCGACAGTTAGTGATATTTCAACAAGAAGCGGAATCTCTGCACTTGTAAAAGACAGATTTGTTGTGGTCTATTCTTTTGATGGAAATAAACAGTACGTGCAGACAAATAATTACTATACGTACCAACCCGGTATTTTGTCTGCAATAAACAACGATACGCTGATAGTACCAAACGGTATTTATAATTTTTATATGTTTTCAATAGGGAATAAATCAGAGTATCCACCGTCGTTTTCGAATACTGTGTTTTTGGAGAATCTAAGTAACGGTTATGATTATCTGAGTTATAGTCTTCAATCAATATCAATAAAAACTAGTACAAATATTCCTATACTTTTTTCTCATTGCTGTTCTCAGGTTGTAATAGATTTTGAATCATCGAAAGATACTGACGGGAATGAGATTGTGTCAATTGACTCTGTAAGAAATATAACGATAACTCCTCCAAACACAGCCGGAGTAGGTTGGGATATGTATACAGGGCAGATATCATATTCCAATTCGATAAATAATATTGATTTAATTGATATGCCGGTAAATAAACTTACATGTCAACAAGTATTATTGCCATTGAATACAAAAGATAGTCTTACTGTTAAGTTTGAGTTATTTGTGGATAATTCTACTGCAGGGAAATATTATACAGCTAAGTTACCTCTTGTAGATGATAAACTGGCGGCAGGTTCTTCATATAATTATGTAATTTCCATATCTGATACAGATTATCCATTTACATATTTGGTTAATATATATAACTGGCGAATTGTTGATGAGACAGGAAAACCGTTAGTACCAACATTGAAACTTAATTGATATGAATATCTTAAAAATAAATATATATATAATCGTATCTGTATTTTTTGTTTTTCTTCTATCCTGTGATAAAAGCACAACACATATTTTTTATGATGATATGGGACAAATAAAAGATACTACAAATATCAATAATTTAAATCTTTACTTCAGTGCAGATATTCAGTATTCAATAGAAAATCAGTTATCATATAGTCCTATTCAGTTAGACCGCTATACCCATATTTTTGTATATAAAAAAGGTTCCACTCCATTAGATGATTCTTATTATGCAATGGCTGTGCTTAAATGCGAGAAAGAGGGAACACTAACAAACATAGGATGGCAATTTACATTGCCAAGGGGTGTATATAATCTATATTCAGCAGGAGCTAATTTTGAGGGTGTAGATCAGGGTCCCAATTTCTATAATGGTCTTGCTTCGGGTTTGAGCCAGGATGTAGATTATATATGGTGGAGTAAGTTAAATGTGAGCGTTACTGAAGATAATACTCTGATACCTATGACGTATATTAATTCCTGCGCGAAGATTGTTATAAATTTTTCCGCTGCCGCCGGTTCGACTTTGTCAAGTGTAACTCATGTGGATATAACCCTTGGTAATACGGCGCATTGTAATATGTCATTAATAACAGGTTACATATCACCATCAAAGGCTATTTCTAATAATAAAACTATGATGCATTTAGACGGGTTGTCAGCATTTGTCGTTTCCTTACCTATATCAACCTCTGTAAAAAGTAAATATCTAACAGCGACTATTCAGGCAACTGTGAATAATAAAACAAGTTATTATACACTAAAAGTACCATTGCCATCTACTAATTATTCTTTTACCGGAGGTAATGAATATGTTTACTCAGCTGTGTTTAATGACGACGGCACAGGATATGGTGAAGAAGGATTTATAGCTACACTTGAATCTGTTAGTCCGAGATAAATATCTATAAAACATTTGTTATTACCCAAAAGATAATGGGCTGTCTAAACTTGTCAGACAGCCCATTTACTTTATATAGTATTATTTCTTTTTCTTTGTAATACGTTTAATCCATAGATAATAACCTGTAACAGGTAAAGACGCACCAATAATGCAAGCTATAAAATAAAGTATTTTTGTTAGTAATCCACCCCAGTCTCCAACATGAACAGAATATATCCATCCTCGTATTTTAGATGAATCAGGCTGATCTTTATATAATGATATATCTGTTATTTCTCCTGTTCTTTCATTAAAATTATAACTATCGGAGGCTCTTTGATTACCATATTTGTTGACTGAAACAGACGCTTTTCCGTCAGAAATAGTGATTGATCTGAATTCCGGATTTCTCTGTTTTAATTCAAAGACTACATTATCCCATCTTATATATTGATTGCCGCCTCCTCGTTTGGAACCTTTTCCCTGAGTCGTATTTCCCTGCGGACCTTTTTGTGCGCCGGGTTGATTGCCGGCTTGTGGAGGGGGACCCATTTGTTGCATTTCTACACCAAATACTTTATAGAATCCCTCACGATACCAGGTAAATGACCATGTCAGGCCGGTGAGAGCCATGACAAGAAGAAGAATCGTCACATATATTCCACCAGAAAGATGCAAATCATACAAAAATCTCCATAAACCTTTATTGACTTTAATAGAAAGACGGTTTTTGAGCATCTTTTTGGATTTTGGCCACCAAATAATAACACCGGTTATTATGGCGAAAACAAATATAATGGTTGATATTCCAACAAGCATTTTGCCAACAGAAGTCTGTGCTCCTTGTGTGGCAGGATTTAGCAGCCATCTGTGTAATCTGAAGATAAATCCAAAGAAAGCGGTACGATCACCACGTCCCAGTATTTCTCCGGTATATTGATTAACAAGAACTGAAGCCCGTCTCGGTTTAGACAAATTTACCTGATATGATTTTTTAGGATTTGCTGAAATCGTCACACCGGTCACTGAAATAGAATCGGGTAGAGACGCAGACACCTTTGCCATAAGTTCCGGAATTGGTAAAGGTTTCTCATTTGCCGGGATTACGAAATACTCATTAGAGCGTGTTATCTCGTTTATTTCCTGTTCGAAAGCGAGTATTCCTCCTGTAAGGCAGATAATTGTGATAATTACGCCGAAAGGAACAGAGATCCATAAATGTACTTTGCGAAAGAATTTTTTCATTTATTTATAGTTCAAAAGTGTTACATAATTATAGATAAAACAATCGAAGCGGTTGTTTTAAATTGAATTGCAAAGGTCATTTATTATTTATTGAGTTGTAATAGCAATTATTAGGTATATTAATGTTTCTATTAACTATATGTAATTAATATAAGTGATAATATTTTATTTTAGGACAATATATCCTGTATGGATTTATAATTTTTTATTGTAACAACCCCGGAGTCATAGCTTATTATTCCATCTCTGACGAAATCAGAAATTGTTCTTGATAGTGAAGATCTTTCCACTCCAAAATAATCAGCCAGAGCTGCAACTGATTTATTAAGTCTGAACTTTTCTCCAGTATCATATTTAAGCAGATAATAAGCCAGTTTTGATTTGATACTTTTCTGAGCAAATATTTTTAATCTGTCAGATAAGTACTTAGTCCGGTTTGCGTTGAAAGCCAAAAAAGCTCTTAAGAAAGCCGGACATTCAGCCATCTTTTTTTCAATATCGAGACGGCTTATTATTACAACATCACATTCTTCCATAGCGACTACATCTACCGGAAAACGATTGTCTGTAGCAAATAAAAACGCTGCTGCAAGAGGAGCCGGTGCCTTAATCTCCTCAATAGGCAGAGCAAATCCTGATCTTGAAATAATCTCAGTTCTCACCTTTCCTTTAGTAAGCATGTATAGCGAGGATACTTTATCATTTTGAAAAGCAATATGTTCCCCTTTTTTATAGTGCTTCTCAACTTCATTATTGCATATATCCGTTTTTGTGTTTGTCAGTACATTTTTACATAACCCATTATTTTTATTATCCGCTTTACAGAAAAATTCCAATACACTTGATTTCATATTATTTTTTATGGAGGTTATTCAATTAAAATTACTGCTAAGTTATATTATAAAAAAATACTTTTAGTGTAACATTTATCACACATCTCTTGTTTTTAATAGTATAATTTCGCTAATAAAATTGAACAACGGTATGATAAGAGATATAATAAAAATAGACGAAGAGTTATGTAATGGCTGCGGGCTTTGTGTAAAAGGATGTCATGAGGGAGCTCTACAAATGATAGACGGAAAAGCCAGAATGATAAGTGAGATGTTTTGTGACGGACTGGGAGCATGCATCGGAGATTGTCCGGTTGGAGCTATAACTATAGAAAAAAGAGAAGCGGAGCCGTATGACGAATTAGCTGTAATGAAAAGACTGGTCCCAATGGGTGAAAAAACTATTGTTGCTCATCTTAAACATCTGCGAGAACATAATGAAACAGAATATTTAAAGCAAGGTGTTATGTATCTTAAATCACGAGGCATAGATATTGATCTCAGTGAAGTTAAAAAAGTTTCTCAGAAATCTTCCTGCGCATGTCCAGGATCAATGTCGCAATCATTCGCTCAGGCAGCCCCCGATTTAAAACCTGTATACGAAAAAAAATCACAACTGACGCATTGGCCGGTACAGTTACATTTATTAAACCCCGGAGCCTCACACTTTAAGAACGCCGATGTACTTCTCGCCGCTGATTGTGTAGCCTTCGCGTATGCTGATTTTCACATGGAAATGCTTGCTTCAAAAAAACTTGCAATTGCTTGTCCTAAGCTTGATTCTGGGCATGATGTTTATATAGAGAAGCTGGTCGCAATGATAAATGAATCAAAGATTAATACACTTACAGTAGCTATAATGGAGGTACCTTGTTGTGGTGGACTAATACGTATCGCTCAACAAGCAATCCAAAAATCGATGAGAAAAATACCATTAAAGAAAATAGTAGTGAGTGTCAGAGGAGAAGTGGTTAGTGAAGAGTGGGTATGATAAAAAATAAACTTATACGGCTAACTATATGTTTTACTAAAGATATAGTATAAATATAAAGTGCAATGTATGAATAATTTAAAAGTACGGCCATTGGAGAAGATAGTACTCCCTGCTGAACCACATATGGTTGGAGATGGATTTAAAGTTCATAATATGATACCAAACGGTGCACGGATAGCTTTAGACAGAATGAGTCCGTTTTTTCTTCTTGATTATAACGCTAAAATGGATGTTACCCCCGGCGGATTACCAAAAGGGGTAGGGGCACATCCTCACCGGGGCTTCGAAACCGTTACAATAGCATATAAAGGAAAAGTAGCTCACCATGATAGTACCGGTTCTAAGGGTATCATAGAGGAGGGTGACATACAATGGATGTCTGCCGCATCAGGAGTATTGCATAAAGAATATTATGCAGAAGAATTTGCTGAGTCAGGAGGTGTTTTTCAGATGGTACAACTATGGATTAATCTTCCGGCAAAATATAAAATGAATCCACCTGCATACCAGGCCATAATAAATAAAGATATACCGGTATATCTGACCGACGATGAAAAGGTAAGCGTTGAGGTGATTGCCGGTGCATTTAAATCATATAAAGGCATTGCTCATACATTCTCTCCTATAGAAATGTATAATATATTATTCTTAGATGACGCTGAGATCGTATTAGAGACTTATGCTCATTATAATACAGCTTTGCTTGTCATTGAAGGTGAGGTCGTAATTAATAATGAAAGTCTTATAAATACAGATTCTATGGGGCTATTTGCAAATAAAGGGGAACTTATAACAATAAAAGGAACAAAAAACACCAAAGTGCTATTTCTTAGCGGAGAGCCTTTAAATGAGCCAATTGCATCATATGGACCTTTTCTTATGAATACAGAAGAGGAGATTGTGCAGGCATTCAAGGATCTTGAGAATGGTAAATTTGGACAACTATAATAGATTACTATGAATATGTTTTGCTATCAGTGTCAGGAAACGGCACAAAATAAAGGCTGTACTATAAAAGGAGTATGTGGAAAAACCGCAGATGTGGCCAATCTTCAGGACTTAGTAATATTCCTTCTAAAAGGAATCTCAAGATTTACAGTTAAAATGAGAGAGTCCGGAGTAAAAGTGCCTGAAAAAGTAAACAGATTTATTTTAGAATCAATGTTTATGACAATTACAAACGGTAATTTTGATAAAGAGCGGTTTATAACAAGAGTAAGAGAATGCTTTAAATTAAGAGATGAACTTGCATCTGTTTTAAATGAAAAAGGCATAAGTATTTGTCAATGTGAGAAGTGTGACTGCACTACATGGTATTGCGATACAGTAGAAGAAATGGAAGAAAAAGCTCTTTCTATAGGTGTATTGGCTACAGATAATGAAGATATAAGATCGCTCCGCGAGCTGCTTATTTATGGTTTGAAAGGAATGTGCGCTTATGCAGAGCATGCTATGAACCTTGGATATGAGGATGACGATATATATGCATTTATAGAGAATGCTCTTGTTGCAACGACAAAAGATTTATCGGCGGAACAATTGGTAGCTCTTGTCCTGAGATGCGGAGAATATGGCGTGAAGACAATGGCACTTCTTGATAAAGCTAATACTGAATCTTATGGCAATCCCGAGGTGACTAAAGTTAATCTTGGTGTTGGCTCTAATCCGGGCATTCTTATCTCGGGACATGATCTGAGAGATATGGAAGACCTTCTAAAACAAACGGAAGGAACCGGCATTGATATATATACACATAGTGAGATGCTTCCTGCTCATTATTATCCGGCATTTAAAAAATATAAACACTTCGTAGGTAATTATGGAAATGCCTGGTGGAAACAAGCCGAAGAATTTGAATCATTTAATGGTGTAATACTATTTACGACAAATTGTATCGTACCTCCTCGTAAGGATTCTACATATTTTGACAGGGTATATACTACGGGGGCAGCCGGATTTGAAGGCTTTAAACATATCCCGGACAGAAAAAAAGGTGAAGCCAAAGATTTTTCTTCTCTTATTGAGCATGCTAAACGTTGCGCTCCTCCGACTGAGATTGAAACAGGTGAAATAACAGGTGGATTTGCTCATTCTCAGGTGGTAGCTCTTGCTGATAAGGTTGTCGATGCCGTTAAGTCAGGTGCAATAAAGAAATTTTTTGTAATGGCAGGATGCGATGGGCGAATGAAAAGCCGTGATTATTATACTCAGTTTGCAGAGAAACTTCCAAAGGATACAATAATTCTTACTGCCGGATGCGCTAAGTACAGATATAATAAACTTCCTTTAGGTGATATAGGCGGTATACCACGTGTACTTGATGCCGGACAATGTAATGATAGTTATTCACTTGCTGTTATTGCGATGAAACTTAAAGAGATATTTGGACTAAATGATATAAATGAACTTCCTATTGCATATAATATTGCGTGGTATGAGCAGAAGGCGGTTATTGTTTTATTAGCCCTTTTGTCACTTGGGGTAAAAAATATCCACCTTGGACCAACTCTCCCTGCATTTCTTTCTCCAAATGTAGCAAATGTACTTATTGAGAAATTCGGAATAGCGGGTATTAAGGATGTTGATTCTGATCTTGAGATGTTTTTGAAATGAGTTTAGCATAATTTGTAGCTGAATTAGATAATTGCTTTAAAGACCATATGGTTTTTAAAGCAATTATTGTGTAATATATAATATTAAAAACCTGTACGCTAAATGTCGGTTTAGGTTAAAAATGACCTCTGTTATTTAGAAAATTTATGCTATTTTTTAAAGGGATATTGTTGTATATAGTATATTTTATTTATGTTTGTATATTAGAAAATTAACTGCAAACTATTTATATATGACTAAAAATTTGTTGTTCGCCATACCTTTGGTTCTGGCTTCATGCTCTACTGTCCAGCCGGAGAAACCAATGTCTCAGAAAATGGTTGAATCTCACGGTATAAGAGATTTCTATTGCAACAGAAAATTTCATGATGATCTTAAAACGACCGGCTGGGATTATGTTTCCGGTCTTGTTGCTAACTCTGTGCTTAAAGCATGGGAAATGTATCCTGAGCAGACTGAATATTATGATGCTGTAAAAGCTTTTGCTGATTTAAGCACAAGTGAGGATGGAACAGAAATTTTGAATTCAAAAGGTCAGACCGCTCTTCGCCCAAGCAACATTGATGACTTACCTGCCGGAAGAAGATTCCTGCAAAGATACACAACGCAAATACTGCCTCTATCAAATTAAGAGCGGCCGCGTATTGCCGTGTCAGTACATACGAAGATACACAAGCCAGCAGCAGATCGGAAGAGCACACGTCTGAACTCCAGTCACCGCTCATTATCTCG
>CAMTOT010000010.1 GCA_947074165.1 uncultured Bacteroidales bacterium | reverse complement strand
AAGCTGTCTGTTATCAGACAGCTTTTTTTTGTTTTAACCGGTTTGATGATCATGCGCCTAATCGTAAAAGTGATCAAGTAAAAATGGATCAGCGGATAAATCCGCCTGTTGGCATTAAATTTTTAAGCATATGACAAAGTAAGTCTATACATAAAGATTTAATATCACTCACACCTCTAAACTGAGATCTCAAAGCCTTAATCTTTGCACTGAAAGATTCAGTCGAAGCATTAGTTAGTCTCTCTTCGAAATAATTCCTTTAATATATATCAGGTATTCGCGGACTCCTATATAGGTATTCCCCGACTCCGACATCAGAGTGGGCGGACTCTGATGTCGGAGTCGGGGAATACCTATATAGGAGTCCGCCGTTGCTTCATTACTTTTAAAGGGAATATTTTAAATTGTGTTTGAATAATTATTTTGGATCAGCGGATATATACAACGGCATACTATTGAGCAACGTAAACTATTGACATATATTATATTAATGGAGACTATAAATAAAAATAAGGAAATTAACGGATGTATAAATGCCGGAATCTCACGACCCCGGCACTCCTAATGGTTACACCACTAACCATATTAATATAACTCTAATCTAAATCTAAAAACCATCAAATTAAAGTAATAGAATATACATAAACTCGTATATAAGAATAAATAAGATATGTATTTCTCTTACTGATACAACAAAACTATAAATTAATTTTTGTCTGAAAAAATAATAATAAAGCTTTTTCAGTATATACGGGGTGAAATGACATAAGAACGGGGTGAAGAGGAAAATGGGAATATATATATAGAAAAGTACGGACATAAAAAAACCCGCTATGACAATAAAGTCATGCAGGGTGGCAATATGTAATATAAATTATATCTCTTGAATCGTATTGTAAGGTCCAGATAGTGTCGTCGGTAAAAGGTTTAGGCTGCTAATTTAAGAAATAATGACTGTTTTGTTGTTACCTTATTTATATAAGAAATAATAGCGTCAACATCATAGTCCATACAAACATCAGAAAGGAATTCTTCATTTGAAGAAGAAATCTCTGTTTCAGAGAAGTAAACTCTGCATTTTCTGTCATCATTCATTTCAACTATACATACTGAAGATTTATCAGCAGTTTCTGTTTTTGACATTAGTCGTTTCATTTCAGGATAATAAATAAATCCTTTAGATGATAAATTAGTTAGTAGTAAATCTTTTGTATTCATAACCATAAATTTTAAATTGTTTATTAATATGCTTTCGTGTCGAATTTAAGACACAACTAAGATTTATCTGACCTCACAAGTAATTCAAAGAACTCATAATAACGAACCTTTTTCATTATTATACTGCAAAGATAAACAAATATGTTGGAAAACATACTACAAAAACATTAATTAATTGATATTTGTTATATGAATTATAGATTCTAAATAGATTAATATGAATATAAATAACCTTATAAATCAAGACATATCAACATATAGAAAGGTAAGAAACCTGCATATAATAATATTGGTACTATGTGTAGTATTGTTTGCGAGTGTAATTATAGAGATGTTTGGCCTTAATAATATTTTATCTTACAGAAATTTTCTTAAGATACAATTAGTAATATGCTGCCTTTTTATCTTGGACTTCTTTATAGAACTATTTTTATTTAAAAACAAATGGAAATATATCTATAAAAATATCTTCTTTCTATTAGTTTCGATACCTTATCTGAGTATTTTTGAACACTACCATATAGAATACGGTGTAGGGCTTGCTCACTTTCTTAAGTTAGCCCCTCTTTTCAGAGGAATATACGCAATCTCTATTGTGATTGGATGGTTTTCACGAAACTCTGCCTTTACGCTATTTAATACTTATTTAGTCATAATAGTCTCTGCCATTACATTCTCCAGTATGATATTTTATGACATGGAAAAACCGGTAAACTGTATGGTAAGAAATTACGGAGACGCTTTATGGTGGGCTTTTATGGATGTAACTACTGTAGGCTCTGATATAAATGCCCAAACAACTTCCGGCAAGATTCTATCTGTTTTTCTCGCGGGACTTGGGATGATGATGTTTCCAATATTTACTGTATATATAACAAATAAGATACAAGAGCTTAATGACAACAAAAGGACAGATCAGCTGAAGAAATCAGAAAACTCACCTACTGACGATAAAAATGCATGATCAATTTACATAAAAAAAAGCAGCATAATACCTTGATAAGATATAATGCTGCTTTTTTATGCTTACTATCGTGTTAATGATAGCTTAAACGTAATACCATAGTTGGCGCTCGATATAGGATAAGAGGATGACGATACTAATGGTGTATTAATCTGCTTATCATAATAAGCCCGTACTGTAAGCAGTCGGCTAAATGTATAATCGGCAGTAACCTTTATAGTCAGACCTTTTGTACCCGAAGTTGCCTGAGTGTATGCTTCTTCAATCTTTCTTATCAGAGCGTTCTGAATTCTGTATGTCAAATCGCCGCGAAGATTTAGATCATGATTAACACCTTTCTGTCCGCCACCCGGCATACCGAGAATAGTATTGAAGTTGGATATTTTATACCCTGCTCCTATAGTATAATCTTTAGTCAGAGCCTCTACAATCTGCACTGACGACATATTCAGACTTAAATTTCTCGTATCCTTATACTCTGTGCGAAGAGTCATATTGTTCTTTAATGTCATGTCTATTCCTAAAAGCGGCGCATAAGACTCTGTCATAGTAACCGTCGAAATATCAAACGGAGTAGAAGGAATCGGATTACCCGAAGTAGCGTCCAGAGTAAATCCATAGCCTCCGTCATTTTCTATGTAATTAAGAAAAGACGAGAAAGAACCTACTGCATAGGTGCAACGATATGCGTGTGTCAGATTTATACTTTTAAAGTATTTAGCAAGGAAAGGTATCTTACCTAGTCCGTCATACGTTACTCTCCAGTTAGGAAGAATATCTTTTAGTGACGGAAAAGCCGTAAGTCCAATCTTTCCAGCATCCTTTCCGGTATAAGCGGCAATAAACGCCGGTATCATAACATCTGCTGAATTAAGCCTGTCTCCCGCAATCTCAGGATTGAATTTTGAGTTAGCGAGATAGTTACCAGCCATAAAACCTTCACCAGGATAATAAACTCCCGAGTAATTATTGTTTATCCTGTCTGCGATTACCTGCCTGTTTTTCAAAAACTGATCGAAGGCATCTGACTGATACGCATTATTCGAATTAGCACCTCGCAATGATGTTCTCAATGCGATGGTAGTCATTGTGAAGTTACCCGAGCGCTGTATAGCCACATTATCAAACATATATTGATAACTGTTGCTATTGTTTGAGGCATGCGTACCTGTAAGATCGATCTTAAGTCCTCTGATAGGCTCTAAAGCAACCCTTATTTGCAGGTCTTCATTCTTACTATACGTAGCAGGAGTAGTAATTGAATCACTCATTATGAGCCATCCGTTTGATGACGCTTCATCTACATAAGACTGACCTCCTTTAAATCCGAAAGCAAAACCAAGACCAGGCGCCATATAGTCGCCGGCGTTGTTCTGACCAAGAAAGTCGCCGGCGTTTGGTATAAATGACGGCAGATAAGTAGAGTTTGTCAATTTGTAATTAACAGATACATTTCTTACCATCATTAATGTACGTGCACTGTATTGCGCTGTCTTATACCATATTTTATCTTCATATCCGGGAGCAGGCAATACACTTATCTGAATCGGAATAGAGTCTTTATTTGTAATGATAATGGAACTCTTGTCTTTTACCTTATACTCTACATTATAAGTTTTATTTTTATTATCCTTAGCTGAGACTATAAGTCGCCGTGTATCAAGATTATGTTTAACAGTCACAGTAGTATCCGGTTTTAGCCTTACTCTTTGATTAAACTTCTTTGTTGTTTTTTTAGCCACATTCGACCTATTGTTTTGACTTCTGCCTGAGTTTGAGAATTTACGATTTGTCTCTTTTAAAAATTTAGACTTATTGTAAAGGGTCTCAAGATTAAAGCGTGTATCAAAACCAAATGCCGCCTGATTGTTGATAGAGTTTCCAAGCTGAGTATCTTCATCTATATAGACACCTCTGTTCCATGCATAATTTGCATTATACTTTAGATTAAGAGTTGTCCAGTCCAGCAACGGAAATTTATTAAGCGGTACATTAAATGTAGCATCAAAAGTCTGATTATAGTCAATCGGCGTACCAAGATTCTTTATACTCTGACTTATTGAGTCTTTCCATATCTCATATTCATCTCTGTAAAGACGTTTATTGACAGGAACATTTGGCTCATCAATACGCGCGTTGGTAGCCGCATTAAAGTTAAGTCTTATAGCCTTAGTCAGATTCCAGTTAATAGTACTCTGACGATTCCACTGAAACTTCTTACTATATGAAACAGGTATTGAGTATCCGCTTGTCTGACCATCAGCATCGACATTTCTCAATTGCTGCTCGTAATAGGTACGATTTACAGACGAATATAAACCTATTGTATTCGGAAGCCATTGCAAACTAAAATCTTTAAACAATCTGAAATACGGAGATCTTTTTTTAGACTTCGACCATGGAGCTAACGGCTTTATAAAAGGACTATATGTATAGCTGAGATTTCCTTTATAATCAAAGTTGTCTTCATATTCGATTGTCGGATCTTGCTTTCTTATATGCGAGAAAGAGTAACCGGCAGAAAAATTAGCAGGATCCCAAGGCATTGGGTTCTTACTCTGATGATTAAATCTCACATTAGAAAGACTAAAGCTTTTTGTCTCTACAATTTCCTGTGCCATCTGCTTTATAGAATCTCTTTCATGCTTATTGGCAGCGTTATCAAGACTCTGTTCAAGAGTAATATCCTGATTGTACGGATCATATTCGGGATTGACAATCTCTTTTGAATATGAATAGAACATTGGTGCCTGAAGTTTCACCTGTTCAGGTATTAATCTGCCTAAATCAACCTGGGTAGCTATATTATACTGATAATAGTCATCCATGCGACGTTCTGTAAGACTTTGATCAACACTACCAAAACCTGAAGTTTCAACATGACCACCGAAATTAACCGTTGCGATGTCACTTACCCCGATATTTATATTTGTCTTTGCTGCCCAACCTCCTTTCTCTTTAAAATCAGTAAGACGAAGTTCATTAACCCATACGGTACCTGATTTCACATTCTTGGAGTTATTTCTGATACCAATCATAATGGTTTTCACTTCCGATAAAGAAGGATTACCAACTATAGACACTTTATTGGTCTTTTTGTCCGGGTCATAAGACGTATATAATGTTGTAAATGACACGTTCGAGTGAGACTTTCGTTTCTCTGCGTTGCGTTCAAGTTTGAGATCGGTAAAAACAGAAAGTGGAAAATCAAACATATTATCCTCAGGCCATACAATCTGTCGGTCAAGAGAACTACTGTTATTATATACACCCGGTTCTGTCAGCTTCAGAGGAATCTCGTATTCATAATAATTGTCTTTATAATCAGAACCAATCCTCATAAATACAGACAACTCACCATTACCCAGGTTTGTGCTGTTGTCAATAAGAGCTTCGGCATGGACAAACAACTGAAGACGCTCAAAACGACGTAAATCGGTAGACATAGTTTTGTATACCGCCCTCGCGTCTGAAGGAGCAAGAGATGTCACCTTCATGCTAAGAGACTGCTCATTTAGTTGAGTGATCTGAGACTGTCCCGGGTCTACTATACGCGTCACCCCCGGAGGCATTATATAATTGACAGGTTGAGAACCGGAATTCTCCTCTATATTCATAACTGACACATCGAGCTGTCCGTCGGTAACCGGCGCTATTCCCTGCTTATTTAGAGCCTGGGTATATGTACGCCAGTCTCCACGCATCAAGTCCATAGTCGCGAATCTAAGATGTACTTCTTTTGAGAACTGAGTCATAAATAGCCTCATAAAGCGAATACTTTTAAAGTCCTTTATCGACCCAACTTGCTTCTCATAATCAGAAAGCGGCACTTTAAACTGATACCAGTTTACCGTCTCCTCTTTTCCATTGCGAAGTTTTACTTTAGCTGTTTTTTTATCCGCTATAAAGTTCTGCCCCACAATCATATCCTTTGGCCTTACAGAGATACGATACTGAAAATAACGCTCATACTCGTTAAGCGTATTATCCTGATTAATATCCTCTACATCAGGGACTGATTTTGCTGATATATCATATCTTTCCGGAGAATCTTCAGATGCGGTAGAGTTCCCCTCTACATTATTATACCTTTTATATCTATCCAAAATCGGGCGTTGCTCATTATCATAATCAGACCCGCGATAATAATGATAATTATCGCCCGCAGGATCATTAAGAGCAGAAAAAGGATCAGCCTGCATTTTTGAAATCGCTGTAGGCGATAGTTTTTGCAGAAGTTTTTCCACATAGTTTTTATATGTAGGAAATTGAAATTCATCTTCTGTCGATAATCCATTGAAACCTACATCTTGCTTCTTACGTGCTCCTGCTGTATTATCAAATGCATATACAGTCGAATTACGTTTTGAGACACGTCCCCATACGGTATTGGTTATATACGTAGTATCGTTGTCGATAGGTAGTCCATTCTCGAATGCTTTCTTCCCGTCTTTAAGAATATCCTCAGATACCTCTCCAAGATTGAAATACAGATCACCCCCTATATTTGTCTCAAGAGAATCATAAATAAACGGATCCATCATCCAGAACTGGATATATTCGATATTTGCTGTTTCAAAGTCTGAGTTGTCCATTTTTCTCATCATACCACCCCATCTTGATTCCGGGTTGATAAGATAGCCGTCTGAATCGACATCGTCTACATCAAGATTGTACGGACCTCTTTCTGTTGGATAAAATGAAAGATTTAATGCGGTCAATACACCTGACTCTCCATAACTCAGCTGCTTATTTGGATATATCTCACTATAGTTAATCTCTCTCACATAGTGATTTGAGAGCTGATCAAGATCTCCTTTTATATGAGATGGTGTAAGTGATGAGCTACGTTGTGTAAATAGCCTGTCTATATAATACCAGTTTAGCAATGCTCTGTTTTTGCCATAACGTATATCGTTGGAAAGAGCCGCCTCTGGAAATAACGCGTTAGAAGCCGGATCATAAGGTGTAGAGGCAAGTTGCCACGCATAAGGCGACCTTATATCATATCCTGTTTGTGAAGATTCAAAATCATCAAGATAAACTTCACCATTCTCTTTTATTTCTTTGGAGTGACCTGGTAAGAGCTGTGCATACTCAGCCATAACGGATATGGAAGATGGAGCTGTTGCATTTATCCACGGCACAGCGCCTATAAGGTTGGTCAGCCACATATTCTGCCCCTTATAGCTCGTATTAAATCCGTATATAGTATTCTTCAGAGGTATATCATCCATACTTACTTTTGTTGTAAGCGGCTTCTCTGAGAGGTGTATTACCGTACCTCCGATATTGAAATTAGGATTTATCAGATACTGAAGATCAAGCCCGAGCATCGTTTTTCGCTGCATACTAAAGGTTGATTGATTCTCCAGTGAAACACTGATGTTGGTACCCGACTCCAAAATACTCTGATTAAGGATAGTTACTACACCCATAGTATAATCTACGGTATAGTCAGTATTCTCTGTAAGGGTCATTCCTCCTGCAGTAACGACAACGGAACCTCGTGGTACATTCATTGCGTTTAGATTTATTTCTGCACCTGAAGAGGCTTTGTATTCTCCTTTTATTCTGAATTTATTCTTCTCAGCGACCTGTCTGGCCACAGTAAGAGTTGAGTCATAGAGCTCATAATAGCAATATTTCTGAGCAAGCACAGGATCTCCTATCTTTTCAGCAAGATAAGATCCGAAAGGCTCTACAGCAGGGAATATTACACGCCCGGTAGAAGGCTGTATCGTATAACCCTCTACATAGTCGAAAGTACCGTCAGGATATGGCTGAGAATTAGAATCTAACCGGTCAAGATTCATTACTCTTAAAAGAAGTGTCTCTTTAATGTTTCCCGCCTGTATATAATTAAGATAAACACCTGTAGTATCACTCATATACTGAATATCCATCTTGAACTTATCTTTTTGTAATTGATAAGCATTAAGTGAATAAACATTCTTCATCATAAGATCCCACATCGGAGTAAGGGGATTGGTTGATGTTCCTTTCAGTAATTTCAGATATAATGTTTGAGTAGAATTCTCTGACGAGGACGAAGATGTAGAGAACTCTCCGACCTGATAAACGACTCCGTTTAGCGTATACTCAAACGACACTGCTAAGACTTCGTCTGAATTTAACTTAGATTTCAGAGATATATATCCTAAAGACGAGTTAAGAATATATTCAGAAGAACTCATCTTTCTGGCACTTTCTACCTTCTCATAATCATGTCCGCCCTCAATGCCATAGGCCGCAAGTGGAGATAACGCCTGAGTAACCAGACTTATATCTCTTGCTCCCGGATATTGAGAATTAATAGTATTATATAAGTTATTAGAACTGTTAGACGGACTTTGCGCTGCACCGCCTGCCCAGAAACTATTATTCATTCTTGAGGACTCACCAAGGTCCATAAATGCTACAATGTTTCTCGCCTCATCATAATTGCCGCGCTTATTTGTCACCCAGACCTCTAACTTTGTTATTTCTACGCCCGAAGAAATATATGGTAGCTTAGAAACATTTTTATCATAATTATCACGGAAATAATGTCCCAAAAAGAAATGACGGTCTTCATCATACGAATCTGCGGTGAACTCAAATCCCCTAACCTGAGCACCACCTTTTGAACTTACAGTCTGTGATGAGGACTCTTGTTGAGCAACCAGTGCAGTGGCTGTTAGTTTACCAAACTGCATTACTGATTTGACACCAAAAAGAGCAGAACCACCACGTATAAGAGATGAGCCAGTAGTCATGCTCACATTTCCCGCTTCAAGCGATTTTATTATCTCGTCTTCTTTACCTGTATATGCCAGCTTTAATTTTTGAGCATCATAATCAAAAGTAGCATCAGTATTATAATTCATATTAAATGACATCTTGTCTCCTACAGAGGCATTGACATTTAATTGAATCTGTTCGTCAAAATCAAAATATGTTTTATTTCTTGATCGGGCAGGCAAAGTTGGGTTATCAACCTTATTGTTTTTCAAACCCATAGATATCTCCGCCGTCCCCTGAGTTTTAATCTGCACACCACCTGGACCGAATATTTTTTCGGCAGGCCCCAGACCAAATTGCATATCAAGAAAATTAAACTCACTTTCTGAACCTTTAATGAAGTTTTCAGCATTTTTCTCATGAAAATACTTTCTCATCATCTGTTTTTCAGTGTAATTTTCATATTCCTCTTTACTTAACGAAAAAGGTGTGGAGATTACCTCATCTCCAATCATAGTTTTAAACACGTACCCTTTGGTAACGGGGTCGTACTCAACTACTCTTTTTATGTTTTCAGGATCTTTCAAATCAACCGGAGAGTTCTCTATAAACTCTTCCGGAGAATTAGCGACTGTCTTTTTAACTTTAAACTTAGTGGTTATTGTATCAGCTTTAACCTCCTGACCGGTAGCGGGCTGAGGTATAAAACCTTCAAAAACCTGTGCTATAGGGCTTGAATATACACCAAAGGCGGAACAGAAAACTGCTCCGCCGATAGCAAAAAATATATATTTTGTATATTTAAACCTATTAGACATTAAATGTTACAACATTTTCAACGCTTGTTTTATTACCTGCTCTACTTTAGCCGTAGGTGTTTCTTTCAGAATACTTGTTACGCACTTTTGTGATAAATTCTGAGGGAAGCCTAACATAACCAAAGCAGCTATCGCTTCTTCTGAAACATCAGAATTTGATACTTCATTAGGTAATAACGTAGATGATGTACATTTTATTTTATCTTTCAGATCAACTATTATTCGTTGAGCGGTTTTTGCACCTATACCCTTCACATTTTTCAGCATTTTATCGTTGCCAGAAGCAATAGCGTTTTCCAACTCCGACGAAGACAATGAGGAAAGGATCATGCGGCCTGTATTCGGTCCGACACCTGAAACAGAGATAAGAAGAAGAAACATTTCTCTTTCACGTTTGTCTATAAAACCAAAAAGCACATGGGCATCCTCTCTTATAGCCTCATAAACATATAGTTTTGCTTTTTTTCCTTGTGCTAAAGATGAATATGTATTAAGTGAAATATTAAGAAAATAACCAATACCATAACACTCTAAAACTACAGATGCGGGAGTTAGTTCTGCGACTTCTCCTGTGATGAATTCAATCATATAATAAAAAATCCTTTTTTTGTTCAGTTTGATGATTCAAAATAAACAAAAAAAGGATTAACAGTCAAATAAATAATTTATTATAACTATTTATGTATATCAATGTTCGTAATCATTCTCTTTAATGCGTCTTTTATCCATCTTGCGCCATGTGACTACGGTATAAAAAATTACCAGCGCTAGCAAAATAGAAACATACGACATAGCCTCAAGAGTATATTTACTGGAAGAACTATTTTTTATTGTAAGCGAACTCTGAATATCCGCAGTAGATGGATAATAGGCAGTGTTATTATATCCAAGACAAAGGAAAAGCGACAAAACTACAAGTAAAACGCCAAATGCTTCAAACCAGAACAAACGACGCATACTTTCCCCCTTCAACATTTTAAATCCGGAGAAAAGCACAAGCAGAACTCCTGCAAGAAACATTAAACCTAAAGGCCATACTTCATACATATTTGAAAGGTATTTATATTTTTTCATGTATACCATCTCTGTAGATGTATCTACGGCAAACCCTTCACGCAAAAAGATACAGAATACAAAAGTCAGAAAGAAGACTAAAAACGGGATAAAGTTCATTAATGCTGCTTTACGACATTTTTCGTTTAGATTATTATTATCTACATTATTCAGAAGATACATTGCGCCTCCTATACGAGAAAGAAATACAAGTGCCGCGCCAAGACAAAGATTAGGGACCTTCGATAATTCTCCCAGCCCATGTAAATTATCACCCCAATAGGATATTGTAGGATTAGTAAGATCTGTAATATTAATTTTACCGACCACAAAAGGCGCGCCCGTAAACATAGAACCAACCGCGACACCGATAAAAAATACACCAACGCTTCCGTTTATATATAGGAATATCTCATAAACCTTTTTCCCAAGAAAATTATCTTCTTTATTCATATATTCATACCCTACCGCCTGTACAATAAAACTGAATAAGATTATCATCCACAGCCAGTAAGCTCCCCCGAAGCTTGTAGAATAAAACAAAGGAAAAGACGCGAAGAAAGCACCACCAAACACAACAAGCGTCGTGAAAGTAAGTTCCCACTTCTTACCTATAGAGTTTAGGATCATCTTTTTTTCCAGATCATCTTTCGCGATTTGCACCAACAGGGTCTGACCACCCTGTACAAACATAAGAGCAACAAGGAGTGCTGCCAGAAGTGATATAAGAAACCACCAATAGTGTTGTAATAGACTAAGTTCCATAATCATTTATTATTAATAAGCCTCCTCATTATTATCTGTCTCATCAACGTTTTCTTTTCTGATCTGTCGCGCAATAATCATTATATCAGCGACAAGAAGTACAGTAAACAATATAAGAAACATAAAGAATGTAGTTTGTACTGTACCTACGGCAAGTTTTGATGTTGAAATAAACGTAGGCAAAATATCTTGTATTGTCCACGGCTGACGCCCCATCTCTGATGTTATCCAACCGCACTGCGACATGATGTATGCAAATGGTAAACTAAACATACCAATATACATAAGCCATTTTTTATTCTTAGGATTAAAACCTCCAGGTTTCTGATATTTCTTTCTTCCTAAGACAAAATATATAACTATAAACAATATGAAAAAAAAAAATCCGAATATTACCATTAAGTGGAATGCATAGAAGGTATACGAAACCGGAGGTATAATCTGAGAAACATCTGTCACATACCCATAGCCATAATTATGATAATTATCAAGCAACACCTCTTTATGCTTGTCCGCCAACAAATTATCACCTTCCGCCATAGCTGTACGATAGCCAACCAACGCGTCTATCGCCGTTTTCCCGCTCTCTATACGCTCATCTATAGATGGCATCATATATTTATTTCCATTCACGTCTTCTGCCTCGTACCCCCCTTTAATTATATCATCAATCCCGGCTACAAAAGCATCCGCTTTGCCATAAGCCAGCCACGATAATACATCGGGTAATTTTATTGCAAAATGAAACGTTTCCTCATCATTATCATATTTCTTTGAAGAATTAAGCACACCGAACGCTACTATACTCTGATTAGTATCTCCTTTATAAAGCCCCTCCATTGCGGCAAGCTTCATAGGCTGAACACGTGCCACAAGCTTAGCTGTTGAGTCACCTGTAAAAAGAGTAAGTAGCATAGCAAAGAATCCGAAAATAGAAGCTACCATTATACTCTTAAGTGCCAACTGTATATTTTTATTCTTTATAAGAAACCAACAACAAACACAGATAACAAATGCGGCCCCAAGAGTCCATGATGATAAAACCGTATGAAAGAATTTATTTATAGCGACAGGAGAAGCAGCCACTCCAAAGAAATCGGTCATCTCATTTCTGACTGTCTGCGGATTAAATGTCACACCGGTTGGATATTGCATCCATGCGTTCGCTATAAGAATCCACAATGCAGACAAAGTTGCTCCGATACCGGTCATCCATGTTGATAAAAGATGGAAACCTTTACTAACTCTGTTCCAGCCAAAAAACATAACAGCAGAAAATACAGCCTCAAGGAAAAAAGCCAGTATCCCCTCTATTGCCAGTGGAGGCCCGAAAATATCCCCTACAAACCAGCTGTAATTTGACCAGTTAGTACCAAACTGAAATTCAAGTATTATACCGGTTGCTACACCAATAGCAAAATTCACACCAAAAAGTGTAATCCAGAATTTTGTAATCCGGAGCCATAAGTCATTCTTTGTACGGTAGTAAATAGTCTCGCAAATTGCCATTATCATTGACAAACCAAGAGTTAATGGCACAAATAGCCAGTGATACATCGCAGTAAGTGCGAATTGTCCTCTCGACCAGTCAACCAACGAAGTCGTAATCTCGCCCATAGAAATATTAATTTGAAGTATTATTATTTATCGACTTAAAAACAAATTCAGGATATTCTTCTTTACTGACGGCGTTTTCTTTTAAATAATCGCGAAAAAAGAAGACTTTAAGTACCGCAAACATTATTATGAGCTTGATTATAATTATAGCCCATAGCGTGCGACCTAATGTCATGGATCTAAATCCCTGTACATAAAAATCAATTATTTGCATCACAACTCTCATAAATAACCTGTTATTATTAATAAGAACATATTATTTATTAAGAAGTTCGACTATTTGTAAAATAATAATTAAATAATGCTTCAAAAATACTCAGATCCGCACTTTTCTTCTAACCTTACTTTTTTGCGGAATGTGATAAAAACCAATGCCGTAAGCAAACATAAAACACCCTCGGCAAACAAAATAACTGTAAGACCGACTATTTCCTCAAGATAACCAAAGAAGATTGTACCCAAAGGAGTTATTCCATAAAAACTCATTGATAAATACCCCATAACTCTACCTCGCATAGATTCAAGAGTGAGCGTCTGAAGCAATGTATTTATTGTGGCAAGTATAGTTATAATACAGAAACCAAACGGAATACACAACAACGCGGCGAAATACCATATATCTGTCACAGACAATAATAATAAACAGGTCCCCATAAGCAAGGCGGCATAAACAAGAGTTTGCCCTATACCTATTAACGAACGTCTTACGGCAAGTAACGCCGCAGCCATAAATGACCCGATACCTATGCAAGACAACAAAATGCCCAATGTCTGACTATCTTTATTAAGAATAGTCGTTACAAAAGCCGGCAAAAAAGAATTAAACGGCATAGCAAAGAAACTGATAGCCGACATTAATAATATAAGAGACAAAAGTTGATTATCATTTCTTACATATACATAACCTTCCTTCAAGCCTTTTAATATGTTTTTTTTATCATCATTCGGTTTAATATAATTAACCTTCATCATCAATAGTGCTACAATTACAGCCATGTAACTAAGCCCATTTATTAAGAAACACCACCCTTCGCCAACAAGCGCTATTATAAATCCGCCAATGGCAGGTCCGATAAGTCTGCACCCGTTAATTACTGACGCATTCAATGCTATTGCGTTGGGAAGTGACTCCCGTGGAACTATACTTGTATAAAAAGCCTGACGCGTGGGCATATCAAGGGCATTTATAAGTCCTAAAATAATTCCAAGTACCATAATATGCCATATCTGAACTACATCAGTCAATACCAGCAAAGCCATAGTCAGAGCATGAATCATTGATGCTACCTGTGTTATAATCAGAAGTGTATGTCTGTTATATCTATCTATAAGCACACTGATATAAGGAGTTACAAGCAGCATAGGTATTTGCTCCATAAAAGTCACGGTAGCCAAAATCAGTACAGAGCCCGTCAATCGATATGCCAGCCACCCCATCGCTATCTGTTGTATCCAGGTTCCGATTACAGAAATGAGTTGCCCCTCAAAGTATAGCCTGAAATTACGGTATTTCAATGCTGAGAACATTTGGCTAAGTTCCATAATTATTGATGTTTTCGATTTATTTATCAATACTGCTTTAAAATAAAGCGAAGACAAAAGTAAATCATAATATATAAGATTAAAAGATATACCATAAATTTGTTAAAACAGAACCAAGCAATAAGACATATTGACCAAAATTCACGGATAATAGGTAAAAAAAGAGCAACTTTAGAGTGTAACTTTGTGCTATCAATAAAAGCAGATAAGAAATTTAGAATAATAAAATCTTAACTTGTAAAATAAAAACAACTTTTATTAACTTTCAGGAGTTTCGTTTACTGACAAAAAAGAAAATTAGGTATAAAGAATAAATGGGTATGAAGAAAATTATCAGCTATTTTATAATTGTATGTGCTTTCATGACTACGGGATGTAGTAGAAAAAAAGCGCCACAGGCAAATGACCAGATGGTTAAAACATCTATTGTGCAAACTCATGGCGAAGAGTTTGATATTGTGTATCCGGGCAAGACAATCGCGTCGTCCGATGTCAGTCTTTCTTTCAGAATTGCCGGCCCTATAAAAAAATATAATGTAAAAGAGGGGCAAAAAGTGAGAAAAGGAGATGTTATCGTAGAAATGGATCCTCGTGATTACCAGATTCAACTTGCTGCCACTGAAGCAGAATATAAGAAAATTAAAGCTGAAGCAGAACGTATCATTGAACTTTATAACAGAAACAGCGCAACTGCAAACGATTATGATAAGGCAAGATACGGACTTGAGCAAATAACAAAAAAATATGAATCACATAAAAACGCTCTTAACGATACCAGACTTACAGCACCGTTTGACGGATATATCCAAAAGCGCATTTTCTCAGACGGAGAAACGGTAGGAGCAGGTATGCCTGTAATATCTATGGTAGCAAACAATAATCTTGAAGTTGAAATTAACCTTCCGGCTTCTGATTATCAGCGCAAAGAGCAGTTTAAAGATTTCTATTGCATCGGTGATAACAGTACCGGCTGCGTATATCCACTTGAGTTAATCGGCATCACTCGCAAAGCTAATCTTAATCAACTTTACAGCACAAGATTCAGACTTAAGAACGCAGATAACACTAAAGATCTTACAGCCGGAATGAGCGTAAATGTAAAAATTGAGTACATAATACCTCAAACAACACTTGTATCAATTCCTCTTCAATCTGTATTTGAGAAGGATGGCGAGTCTGCCGTATGGGTAGTTACAAACGACAATACAGTAGAATCAAGAATTATCAAGCCTGTACAAATCCTTAAAAACGGACAAATGGTTGTAAGCAATGGTATCGGCAGAGGAGAGACTATTGTATCGGCAGGAGTTCATAAACTAAAAGAAGGCATGAAAGTAAGAATCCTTCCCTCACCTTCTAAAACAAATATTGGAGGACTACTGTAATGAATTTTTCAAAATTTGCTTTAAATAACAAGACACTTATCATATTTCTGATATGTGTTCTATGCCTTGGCGGTGTATCAGCTTTTTACAAAATGAGTAAGCTGGAAGACCCGGAGATCAAAGTAAAACAGGCAATGGTAGCCACTGTTTACCCCGGAGCATCTGCACATCAGGTTGAACTTGAGGTTACAGATCTTATCGAAAAGTCAATTCGCACCATGGATGGTGTAAAAAATGTACAGTCTCGTTCTCTTAACGATGTGTCACAGATTACAGTAGAGCTGCAGACGACTATACAAAACAAAGATATACAACAGTACTGGGATCTACTCAGAAGAAAAGTCGCTGATGTACAGTCTCAACTACCGGCAGGCGCACGACCTTCTGTTGTTTTAGACAATTTTGGTGATGTATTCGGTATGTTTTACGCTATCACAAGTGACGGGATTGACGATCAGGAACTATACGACTATGCCCAGATGATAAAACGTGAAATACAGGAATTTCCCGAGGTTTCACGTGTAGAAATATATGGACAGCAGAAAGAGTGTATCAATATTGAAATACAGCAAGATAAGATGGCTAATCTTGGCGTACATCCGGCTGAGATTCTTTCAACACTTAATAATCAAAATAAAACCGTTTATCCCGGTTATTTCGAAACAGGAACCCACAGATTAAGGCTTGCGGTAAATGATACATACAAAAATGTAAATGATATCTCCGAGCTTATAATTCAGGGCCACGAAAAAGATCAGTTAAAACTTAAAGATATAGCAATTGTCAGCGTAGGATATGAAGAGCCTTCCCGCAACTCTATGAGATATGATAAAGAAAAAGCTCTTGGTCTGGCAATATCTATGCAAAGCGGTAACGACATTACCAAACTTGGCAAAAAAGTGGAAGAGAAGATGAAAGAACTTGAGACTACCCGCATACCTGCAGGTATAGATTTTCACAGGGTATTCTTTCAGCCGGAACGTGTTACAGACGCAATAAACACTTTTCTTATAAACTTACTTGAATCAGTAGTTATCGTAGTGTTTGTATTGATGCTAACGATGGGTCTGAAGAGCGGTCTTATCATCGGAGCGAGTCTTTTAATTATTGTACTCGGTTCTTTTGTCGTACTTAATATATTTGACGGGACTCTGCAACGTGTATCTCTTGGGGCTCTCATCGTTGCAATGGGTATGCTGGTTGATAATGCTATTGTTATTATCGACGGTATTCTCGTAGACCTGAAGAAAGGCGTAAAGAAGCCTGAAGCGCTTACACGCATAGGAGAGAAAACTGCAATGCCACTCCTTGGCGCTACTCTGATTGCAACTTTAGCTTTCTTTCCAATCTTTCTTTCTCCCGATACCGCAGGTCTTTATGTAAGAGATTTATTTATAGTGCTCGCGGTTTCGTTACTACTCAGCTGGATTTTAGCACTCACACATATACCTATTCATGCTGGATTTTCGCTACGCACCATAAAACCCGACGAACCCGGTAAAGGTCAGTTTGATAGTAAAGCATACAGAATGCTACGCACATTTCTTACTTATGTACTAAGCCATAAGATGGCAACCATAGTAATAGCATTTCTTCTATTATCATGCAGCGCATATCTATATAAGTATATACCAAAAGGGTTTTTCCCCGATCTTGCCTACGACCAGTTATATATAGAATATAATTTACCTGAAGGGACATCAAATAAAGTTGTTGATAAGGAGCTATCTGAAATTGAAGATTATCTGCACAAACGCCAAGATGTCACACATGTTACGACCAGCCTTGGCGGGACACCGGCCAGATACAATCTGGTAAGATCTATAGCTGATCCTTCTATGGCTTATGGTGAGCTTATTGTTGATTTTAAGACACCTAAAGACCTTGTAAAGGCTATGCCTCAGATTCAGGAATATCTTAATGATAACTATCCTGATGCTTTTATACGTTTGAAGCGTTATAACCTGATGTATAAAAAATTCCCTATTGAGGTTATGTTTTCAGGGCCTGATCCGAAAATACTTAAAGAACTTGCAGCCAAAGCTGAAAACATAATGCATAAAGAACCGTCTGCGGTGCTTATTGCCAACGACTGGGAACCAATGGCTCCTACTTTGCTTGTTGATTACAATCAGCCGGTAGCAAGAGATATGGGTGTTAGTCGCTCAGATGTAGGAATGTCTATCCTTTCCGCTACAGACGGTCTGCCAACAGGAATCTATTCAGACGGCATTTACAAAAAGAATATTTATTTCAAAACAGTCGACTCGAAAGGCAATCCCATTGAGGCTGTAGACAACACTCCCGTATGGAGTATGATACCACCTTTTACAAACATACTTAATAAGGAGACACTACAGGGAATAGTCACAGGGGGCCTTAAGTCTGAAGACTTACTCGAAAGAGTTATCGGATCGTATCCTCTTAATCAGGCCACTAATGGCATTAAGATAAAATGGGAAGACCCCGTCGTAAGACGTTACAACGGTCAACGCGCCATAAAAGTACAGTGTAATAACGCTGATGGATTTATGGCAGAGGAAGTGCGTTCTAAGCTGGCAAAAGAAATTGATAAGATTGAACTGCCTGTAGGATATTCACGCAAATGGCTTGGTGAAGCCGAAGCAAGTGGAGAAGCTCTGCAATACCTGTTTGCGAACCTCCCTCTGGCTATCGTACTGATGTTTCTGATAATGATAATGCTTTTTAAAGATGTTAAAAAACCACTCATCATAATACTATGCTTACCGCTTATAGCAGTTGGGATAGTGATATGCATGCTTATATCAGGCAAGGCATTCGGCTTTGTAGCAATAGTGGGCGCGCTCGGACTTATTGGTATGATGATAAAAAACGGTATAGTTCTTATTGACGAGATTAACAACCAGATCGGTTCAGGGGTTGAGCCAATGCAAGCTCTTCTTGACTCTTCTTCATCAAGATTCAGACCGGTTATGATGGCTTCTGTCACCACTATATTAGGTATGCTGCCACTGCTGTTCGACGACATGTTCGGCTCTATGGCTGTTACTATAATGGGCGGACTTGGTGTAGGCACACTCATCACATTGATATTTATACCTGTACTTTACGCCGTGTTCTTTAAAATACCTTGTTCTGAAAAAGAAAAAGAGGCTGCTAAAAGAAAACAAGAGCGACAGAACAAACAGACTAACGCCTAAATTATTATGAATACTATAATTAAAAATATATTTATATCATCAACGCTTCTAATTTGTGTTCCGGCTCTGGCGCAACAGGCTGAAGCGATCTCATTGTCATTAGAACAATGCAAGGAGATGGCTGTGGAGAATAATAAAAATACTCTTATTGCAAAAGAACAGCTAAAAAAAGCCGGATACGATAAGAAAAGCGTACATGCGCTTTATTTCCCTAAAATCTCCGGATACGGGGCTTATATTAACACAAACTCGACATTTGGCACAACTATAACCGGAGGATATCTACCCACTTTTGTACCTGATGCAAATGGAGGATTAGTACCTAACATTATAACCAATAACGGTGTCCCGGTTCTTGATCAGAATGGCAATCCTGTGTTCGCTTCTTACGCGTACATGCCGGATATAAGCTTTGACATTGACCCGAGCAATACTTATACTGTCGGATTAAAGCTTGAACAGCCGATATATATGGGAGGGAAAATTGTAGCGGCAAACCGTATGGCTACTATAGCCAAAGAGATGAGCGAACTCAATATAAAATATACTGACAATCAGGTTATGCTCGATACTGAAGAAGCATACTGGAAATTTGTAGAGGTCAAAGAGATGCTCAATTCAGCAAAAGCATATCTTGATGTTGTTACCGAGCTTGAAAAACGCGTAAAGAATGCTAATGAGCTGGGAATGATGCGTAAGAATGATCTGCTAAAGGTGCAGGTGAGAGTGAACGAAGCTGAATTGATGGTAAATAAAGCCGGCAACGGAGTCACATTAGCCAATATGGCTCTATGCCACCAGATCGGGCTACCGCTTATCTCTAAAATAGAGACAAACGATCAAATGAGTATTGAGTCGTCCAACCTTTTACATCTTGATGAATCTGATTACGAATCAAGGCCTGAGTATCAGATTGTAAATAAAGAAGTTGAATTGCGCAAAAGAGAAATAGGACTTATACGCGCTGATTATCTTCCTCAGGTAGGCGCGGCTGTAAATTATGGCTATACCAACGGACTTGAGATGAATGATAAAAAACTGGTAGATAAAGCAAGCTATTCAGCAATGGTGACTGTATCAGTACCCGTATTTAACTGGGGTGAGGGCTATAATAAAGTAAAAGCAAAAAAGGCAGAACAAAACATCGCAATGATAAAACAGCAAAGAACCTCTGAGCTGCTTCAGCTTGATGTTGCCGCAAACAGGGCTGATCTTGAGAATGCAATTTTAAGATGTAAAATGGCTGAGAAATCAACTTTACAGGCCGAACTTAACATGATAGAAAGTAATGACTTGTTTGAGGTCGGAATGGAAACTATTTCGGACAATCTTGAGGCGAAAGCTCTTTGGCATAAAGCTAAATCTGAAGAGATACAGGCATGGGGTGACTATAATGTAAGCAAAGCTAAATATTTCCGTTCTATAGGAAAACTATAATACATACAGGATAAATCCACATCAAACATAGGAGCTTAGATGCAT
>CAMTOT010000009.1 GCA_947074165.1 uncultured Bacteroidales bacterium | reverse complement strand
TTTTTAGTAGTTTTGTTGGGAATATATGGTTGGGTAGCTTTGCTACTTACCAACCATGGATGGAATAACAGATCCTAACTATAAACATAATCATGTGGCAAGAAGATTGGTGTCTAAAAGCGTTTTTGGAGACTCTATGGGTACTGTTGCTTCTGGTAGTAAGGCTAAAATGAGTTATGATGTCGAGTTGGACTCAAAATGGAATGTGGAGAATTTATATATGTATGCTCTGATTATATCAGAGAAAACAGGATATATACACAACATGGCTTACTGTAAAGCAATAAACGGATTTATGGATAGTGAAGAATAAAGTTATTAATGTAATTAATTTGTTGTAAAATGAAAAAATGGAGCAATTTTTTATACACAGGGCTATTACTGTCAATGTGTTGTGCATTTCCTGCTTGTTCAGATGATAAAGGAACAGAGGATGGCAATGGGGATAACGGAGGTGTAGTTGATCCTCCAAAAGAAGAGGGTATACTTGGAGAAAACACCCCAACACCGATTGAGTCGGCAAAACCTCTAAAAGTAAACGCGGGTTCAGAAGGTGTATCAATAGAGGTCACTGAGATAAAAAATGAAACATTTGTGTTTACTCTAAAACCGGGAACTCACATTAAATCGTACAAGTTTGATGTTTATCCTTTACCAATGCTATATAACTACATGTTTGAATTAAGTAAAACAAATCCAGGAAAGATAGCGGAGGATATGATATTCGAATCAATGTTTGCTACAGACGGAAGTGGCGCATATGCTCTTGGTATTAATGAACTTGGTGAAAACTGGGACTGCTTTGAAATAAACTGGGCTGAGTCTAAGTATCGTCAGTTTGACATCGCTCCTGGTTTGACTTATCTGATCTGTATAGTTGGTTGTTTTGATGAAGAAGCGTCAGATCCGGCAGAAATGTCTATTTGCTACGTAACAACAACGCAAGAAGAGTTGATCGGAGATCCTAAAGTATATATTGAGACTCAGGCTGGTTATAAATCTGCTTATGCAAAATTCTCCCCTAATCCTGACACTTATTATTATTATCAGTTCTGTAATCCATCTGACGAGATTGATGAGTTTATAGAAAACTACGGAGAAGATACATATATTGATTTGATAAGATCTTGGTTTAAGGATCCAATGGACGCAAAAGATGAAGAACTTGAACACTCTGCCGGATGGACTTTCTCAAATCCTGATCCTACAATGATGTTTACTGCTTCGACTGTAGCGCTTGATATGAATAAAACAAGAGGTACATATACAAGAGAAGAGTTTCACCTTAATGAGATCCCTTCAGACGCGGTACCTGCTGATAAATATACAATCGGAAACTTTAAAACATCTGCACGTAAAGTGGAGTTTGATGCTACAGCAGATATAACTTGTTCTGTGATGTTCTATCAGTGCATTGTAAAATCAAACTGGGATGCAATGAAAGACGACCCTCAATCTTTAGCTGCACTTAAGCAAAGTTTAATTGATGGTGGTTGGGCAATAGATAACAGAGATTCTTATAATGATGATATTCAAACTAACGTTATAAGAAAATATGATTACTTATTGATTCCAGATACAGAATATGTTGTTGTTTCGGTGGCAAGAAACCGCTTCTTACAGCATACAGATCCGGTTGCTTCAGAACCATTCCGTACAAAAAAATTAGTATATGACAATCCTGAATTATCTAAATCTAAAGTAGGAATCAAACTTTCAGATGCAACAAGAACATCTTTCTTGGCCAACTATGAGTATAATGACGAGACTGCACTTTATTATCACCAGTTGGTTCTTGATAAGACTAAAATAGACGACTTTATTAGTGGTAAAGATAAATCTAGTCTTACTAACTGGTTGGCTATGATTGGTACAGATACTTCAAATTCAGCTAATCAGATAAATGTTTGGACTCCTGATAGTGCGGATGATGAAAATGACAGATGGAACTGGGCAGGAATGGATCCGGGTCAGAAATATTATTATGCTATAGTAGGTGAAGACTGGGACGGTGTAATGTCAGAGGTAATGATTGACTCAATAATGACACAGAGCGTTCAGGCCGGTCCTAATCCATTGATGAAGATCCAAAGTTTGATAACTGATAACAATGAATGGTTTGTAAACTTTGCGATTGTACAGGATGTAAGTCATCACCGTTATATGATATTAAAAGATGAATACTTAAATGACAAAGACTATTCTTATGAAGACTGTCTTGAAATATGGGAAGATAGACTTATCGGAGAGGAAGGATTTGACTTTGTAAACTCTGGAACTATAGTAACTGATATTAAAAAGAATGAGCGTCTTGTTGCTCTTTGTACTCCATATGGCATCGATGATATAAAAGGAGAGATGATATTCCAGGTACTTGATCCGACACTTGACTCTGACTATTCAAAATGTATTGTACCTCAGGAGTATGTGAAAGATATGTATTTTGGTATAGGTAAATCATCGAAAGTCGCAAGATTAAACAGCGTATCAAACTATGTGGAAATACCTGCTCCACAGGTAATAGAAAAAGAAAGACTTTCTGCAAAAGATGTTCCTTCAAAAATGCCTGTAGTAAATCTGGAAGCAAATGAAAGTGTAGTTTTCTTTGGTATCAAAGAAAGTGCTAAATATCCAAAGGTTTATAGAAAGTAATTTCTTTAAAACGATAATTCTTTTTTAATCATCTAATACCCTGCATATAATATTCATTTATGCAGGGTAATAATATAAATCAATATTAGTATGAAAAAGAACAGTTTTTATTACAAAAATGGAGTTAGACTAGTATCACTGCTATTTATAAGCTCCTCTTTAAGCTTACTTCCATCATGTTCGAACAGTGATGACGACTTAAGGACATCTATAGATCAGCTTGATGATAGATTGACTGCATTGGAAAATGCTGTGGCAAGCATGAAAACACAGATTGAAAGTGTCAAAACTATCACTGATGTATTAAATAGTAAAGGCTTTGTCGAATCAGTTACCGAAGATGCAAACGGTAATATTCTTGTAAAATTCTCTAACGGGAAAGAAACACTGATAAATAAGGGGGATACATCAGCTCCTTTAATTACGGTTAAAGAAGAGGACGGTGTTTTTTATTGGGCAAAGGACTTAAATGGTACTGTAGAGTTCCTTCTTGACGGTAATAATAACAAAATGCCTGTAAGCGGAATAACACCGCAGATACGAATCAACGCTATAACAAAAGAATGGGAAACATCTGTAGATAATGGTAAAACATGGCAAAGTACAGGTGTAGTAGCAGCAATTGATAATGGTACAATCTCTGCCTTTGAAAGCATCGAAGAAGATGATAACTACGTTTATTTCAACTTTGTAAGTGGCGCGCAGATTAAGATCGCAAAAACTAAAGAGTTTTCAATGGTTTTAGTCGGAGGTCCGCAGTATTTTGCAGAGGGAGAAACGAAGGTTGTAAAAGTTGTGATGAAAGGTGTATTTAAATATTCACTATCAAAACCTGACGGCTGGAAGGTCGCCGTGACAACAGACGGACTATCAATTACTGCGCCTGCAGAAGAAAATCCTTATGCTGAGAAATCCGGAGTTGTAGCTATTACATCAGTTTCAGCAGATGGAAAGAGCATAATTGCTGAGGTAAAAGTAAATATTGGTGAGGCTCCATTCTCAATTGTAATTAATGAAGATAAAATACAGATATCAAGCAATCAGCAGGGCAGAAGCTATTATGCCGGTGTTTGTGAAGCCTCAAAGTTTACAGAAGCATATATTGAGGAGCTTTTGTCTGAGTCTATGTATGATTATATACAGTATTATCCTTATGACGGAGAGATTGCTGGATTAACATCCTGTGAAATCGTTCCGGGAGTGGATTATCTGGTTTGGGCTATAGGTAACAAAGGTTTTAGCGAACCGGATATGGAGACTATTACTACCGCGTCTTATTATGTTGAACCGATAAGAACTGTTGGTGTTGAACTGATTTCTGTCACAAGCGCTAACGCTTCATTTAAAGTGAGCATGAATAATTGTGACCAATATTATATAGGTGCAGTTCAGGGTCTTGATATAGAGGGTATAATGGAGCTTGTAAGCGATACTTACTTAAGCAAATCTTTTATAAACAATATGTCAGAAGTCAAATTGTCAGATTTGAATAATGATTGGGGAAGTCCCGTTAAATGTACTCCATCTACATCATATACAGTATGGGCAGCTCCATTTAAGACAGGCGAATATACTAAGGAAGACTTTGTGCTTACTGAAGTTACGCTTTTAGATCCTGACTTTACAGGTACTGCGGATGTATTAATTGATGATGTTACTGTTGACTTTACTAAATATACCGCAACACTAACACCTGGTCCGGGTGCTGTTGGTTTCTATTACTCTCATATGACAGAAGGGGAACTGTTGGAGTATGCTTCTGATGCTGATTTAGTAAAGAATCTTGTGAGGAATGCACCGTATTCTGATTCTGAATATGTGTATACTCAATCTTGGCTTAACGCTGCTACAACTTACTACTTGTTGGCAGTTGCCGTAGATTCTGACGGTAAGATTGGTCCTTTGGTGAAAAAACAGATTATAACCAGATCATTAGAATTTAATGGTACTGCATCTGCTACATGTGTGGGTACTCCATTAAAAACAAGTGCTTCATTTAAAGTGACACCATCCGGAAATGTAAAAGAGTATAAGTATCTAAACTGTAAGAAAGGTCAATACCCATATGGTGTGTCAAATGATCTTGAGTTGAAAAACTATATCGCACTTAATGAGTATAATCCTGTTGTAAAGGTAAGACCTGAAGATCTTGTTGATAATACAATTGAAGTATCACGACTTGATATGGATACAGATTACGATTTCTATATGCTTGTAATGGATGAAAATGGTAATCCTTCAGTAGATATTATTAAGATTGAATATACGACAGAGTTCTATTCAATAATACGTAATAATAAACCTGAATATAAAGAGTCATCTGTCAGCGTTATCTCAGCCGATTATCAAGGTTATGGAAACTATACACTTAAGTATTCTGTTGCACTGCCTGAAGGTTGTCAGGAAGCATATGTAATTGCTCTTGATGAAGGTACATATAGTACTTTCCCAACTGCTGCATTTAAGGATATTCTTAAATACACTATAAAAAATGGTGCTTTATATAAAGGTGATGAACTTAATGAAATAAGTAAATATATATCACTACCTGCTTACGTATGTGTAGTAGCTGTTATTGACGATAAGACTATTTATCAGACATACGCGCAACGTATTGAAAAACCAGAAGAAGAGGTAGATCCGGGTACACCTGGAGACCCATCTCCCAAATCAGCTGATTAAAGTGTTTTATTAAGCTATTTTGCTTTAAATCAGGTTCAGTTGTTTTGGGCTGAACCTGATTTATATATTTATATTTTTTGAGAAAAAGTAATTTAAACTGTTGCTAGACGATAAATGAGAAAAAATATCTTACTACTGATGCTCAGTTTCATTCTAAACATAAGTATTCTGTTTGCTCAGAGTATTTCTGTGAAAGGAACTGTTATTTCTGCTGAAGACCAATTGCCGATAATCGGTGCTTCAGTGCAGGTTGTAGGTACCACGTTAGGTACTATTACCGATTTTGATGGAAACTTTGTATTGAGTGATGTTCCATCTTCTTCAAAAACAATCCGAATAAGTTATATTGGGATGAATCATCAGGATTTGCCTGTAAAGCCTAATATGCGGGTTGTATTAACTAGTTCTGCAGAGCAACTGGACGAAGTTGTTGTAACCGGTATGATGAAAATGGATAAACGTATATTCACCGGAGCAACAAACAATCTTACTGCGTCTGACATTAAACTTGACGGTGTTGCCGATATTAGCCGTGGTTTGGAAGGGCGTGCAGCCGGTGTTACCGTACAGAATGTATCGGGTACATTCGGTACAGCTCCAAAAATCAGAGTTCGTGGCGCTACCTCTATTTATGGTAGTTCAAAACCTCTTTGGGTTGTTGATGGTGTGATTTTGGAAGACGCTATTGACGTAGGTCCGGATGACCTTTCTTCAGGGGATGCAGAGACACTGATTAGTTCTGCGATAGCAGGTATAAACTCTGATGATATTGAGAGTTTTCAAATATTGAAAGATGGTTCTGCTACCTCTATATATGGAGCAAGAGCGATGGCGGGAGTTATCGTTGTGACTACCAAAAAAGGTAAAGCAGGTGTAAATAAAATAAGCTATACCGGGGAGTTTACATCACGTATGGTTCCTTCTTATAAAGAGTTTAATATAATGAACTCTCAGGAGCAGATGGGTGTATACCAGGAGCTTTATCAAAAAGGATGGTTGAATAATAGCGACATCCTAAAAGCAAAGAATACAGGTATATATGGTCTGATGTATCGTCTGATAAATCAATATGATGAAACATCTGGTCAATTTGGACTGGTAAATACGCCGGAAGCAAGAGATCAATTCCTGAGCAGATATGAAATGCTTAATACTGATTGGTTTCAGGAATTATTTTCATATGGAATATCACAGAATCACTCTGTGAGTATAACATCCGGAACAGATAAATCATCTACATATGCCTCTATATCTGTGATGGAAGATCCGGGATGGTATACAAAGAGCGGAGTGCAGAGATATACTGCCAACCTTAACACTACATATAATATTTATAATAATCTAACTATAAACTTGATTTCCGGTGCCGCTTATAGAAAGCAAAATGCTCCGGGTACGTTAAGTTCTTCTGTTGATGCTGCAAGTGGAGAGGTTTCACGCCAGTTTGACATAAACCCTTATTCATACGCCCTTAACTCATCGAGAGCTCTTGATCCAAATGACGAATATATTGCTAACTATGCTAAGTTTAATATTAAAGACGAGTTAGAAAATAACTATATGGATCTGAATGTGGCAGATGTTAAGTTCCAGGGTGAACTTAGATGGAAAATTATTCCAGGTCTTGAGGCTTCAGCTTTGGGAGCTCTTAAATATCAATCTACATCTCAGGAGCATTATATAAAAGATGATTCCAATCAGGCAATTTCTTACCGTACAGGTATGGATGATTCAACTATACGTGATGAAAATGATCTTTTATATAAAGATCCGGAAGACGCATATTCGTTGCCAATATCTATACTTCCTGAGGGTGGTATCTACCGTCGTCGTGATTATCGCATGTTAGGTCTTGACTTCAGAGGTACTTTATCATATAACCACCTGTTTGCTGAAAAGCATATTATGAATTTGTTTGCCGGTATGGAGGTAAATAAACTTGAGCGATCAAGATCATATTTTAATGGATGGGGAATGCAGTATAATATGGGTGAGATACCATCTTATGTATATCAGTTCTTCAAACAGGGTATTGAGAGGGGTGATAAGTATTACTCACTTGAACATACTCAGTCAAGAAGTGTCGCTATGTTTGCCAACGCTACATACTCTTATGACAGCAGATATACACTAAATGGTACATACCGATATGAAGGTACTAACCGTATGGGTAAAAGCCGTTCTTCAAGATGGTTGCCAACATGGAATATCTCAGGAGCATGGAATGTAGCGGAAGAAGCTTTCTTTGAAGATCTGAAAGAGACTATTTCATTCCTTACATTAAAAGGGTCTTATTCACTTACTGCGGATAGAGGTCCGGCGTATGTGACAAACTCAGAGGCTGTTATTACAAGCTACAATCCGGATCGTCCATTTACAGATATACAAGAGTCTGGTCTTGAGATATATGATACTAAAAATAGTGAGCTGACTTATGAGAAAAAGCACGAGCTTAATATTGGAGCTGAGATTGGTTTCTTTAATAATAGAGTAAACGTATCTGCCGATTGGTATAAACGTAACAACTATGACCTTATAGGTGTTATAGCAACTCAAATTGGAGGATATAAATACGCTAACGTTGCTTCTATGAAGTCGAGCGGTGTAGAGTTTACATTATCAACTAAGAATATCAAAACCAAAAATTTCTCATGGAATACAGACTTTATCTTCTCATATGCTCAGAATGAGATCACAGACTTAAAGTCATTCGCGAGTGTTATGAATCTGGTTTCCGGTACCGGTTTTGCGCTTCAGGGATACCCTGTAAGAGGTTTGTTCTCAATCCCTTTTGCCGGACTTGATGAGAATGGTATTCCGACATATAATATCAATGGTAAAATAACAAGCACAGATATCGACTTTCAGTCCAGATCAAATACAGCATATCTTAAGTATGAAGGACCAACAGATCCTCCTTACAATGGTAGTTTCGGTAACGTATTCACATACAAAGGATTTAAGCTGAATCTGTTTGTTACATATTCTTTTGGCAATGTAGTAAGACTTAACCCTGTATTTAGCGCTACATATTCTGACCTTTCTGCTCTTCCTCGTGAGTTTAAAAACAGATGGAGACTGTCAGGAGATGAAAAGTATACGGATATACCTACTATACTAACAAAACGTCAGTATGAAAATAACAGAAGTTTATTGTTGGCCTACAATGCTTACAACTATTCTACAGAGCGTATTGCCAAAGGTGACTTCGTAAGATTAAAAGAGGTTTCTTTAAATTATGATTTCCCTAAAAAATGGCTTCAGCCGCTTAAAGTTCAGAACCTATCACTTAAAGCACAAGCAACAAACCTATTCCTTATTTATGCAGATAAAAAACTAAACGGACAGGACCCTGAATTTTATAATACAGGAGGTGTTGCTTCACCGGTTCCGCGTCAGTTTACAATGACTGTAAGACTTGGGTTTTAATTAAATAATTATGAGAAAAATGTTTAGATATAAATATATATTATTGTCAGTTGCCGCATTGGCTCTTACATCATCTTGTGATGATTTCCTGGATGAGATGCCTGATAACAGAACTGAATTAGATACTCCTGAGAAAATCACGAAGGTGCTTGTATCAGCTTATCCGGATGCATCAAACATTAAAATGTGTGAGTTCTATAGCGATAACTACGCAGAAAACGCCGGTACGTATGGTATAATGAATCTTGTAGAGAATGATTTTTATTTTTGGCAAGATACAGATCAGGAAGGACAGGATACACCGCAATACGTATGGCAGTCATGTTATTCGGCTATATCTTCAGCCAATCATGCACTTGACGCTATTGAGAAGCTTGGTGGTGGTGCATCTTTAAATCCGCAAAAGGCAGAAGCTCTGATTTGTCGTGCTTACTCACACTTTATATTGGCTACTACTTTTTGTAAGCCTTATAATACTAAAGCGGATCAGTATCTTGGGATACCTTATGTAAAGGAGATGGAAACAACGGTATCTCCTCACTATGAAAGATTGACTCTTGCTGATACTTATGAGGATATTAAGAATGATATTGAAGCTGCATTACCTCTTATCAACGATGACGCTTATCAGGTTATTAAATATCACTTTAACAGAAAAGCTGCTTACGCTTTTGCCTCAAGATTTTATTTGTACTATATGCAGGCAGATAAGTCTAACCTGGATAAGGTAATTGAATATGCTGACAAGGCATTGGGTTCTGAACCGTATTCATCACTAAGAGACTGGAAAGCTTTAGGCTCACTTACTCCAAATGGTGATGTACAGCCAAATGCATATGTTAATTCTGCAAACTCTGCGAATCTGCTTATTCAGAAGAGTACTTCATGGTGGCCTTATGTTGGAGATCCCGGATATACTACCTGTATGAAATATTCACACAATAATACTCTTTCTGAAGAGACTTGTAAGTCTATAGGACCATGGGGTGGAAGCGCTACATTTTATCAGCAGCCTTTCTCAGGCAACAGTTCTACAAAACACGGGTTCAGAAGAATGTATCAGTATATGAAAATGGTTAATAACCAATCTGGTTACGGATTATTCCTGTCTCCTGTATTTACGACTGATGAAACTCTTATTTGCAGAGCTGAGGCTTATGCTCTTAAAGGTGAATTTGCTCAGGCAATAGAGGATATTAACGAATGGCAGAAAGCTTATACATCATCAAACAAAGAAGTAACAGTAGATGTCATTAATAATTTCTATGGTCCTATGGATTACTGGAGCATAGATAATATGACTGTGAAGAAACGTATTAGTCCTGATTTTACTGTCAATGCGGGTACTCAGGAGAATATTATTCACAATATACTTCACATTCGTCGTGTTCTAAATCTTGGAGCAGGGCTTCGCTGGCATGATGTAAAACGTTACGGAATCACTATTCAACGTCTTAAATTTACCGGAAATAAAATCGAACAGACAGATGAAATGACACCAGACGACGAAAGACGTGCTATTCAGATTCCTAATAGTGTAATTTCAGCTGGTCTTACACCAAATCCAAGAAACTAAAAATAATAAGAGATGAGAAATTCAATTATATATATACTTCTTCTTTCCTCAATGTTATTTGCATCTTGTAATGATGATTCAGTCGATAAAGACAATAGCATATTCGAGCATAAAGAGGTGGTGAGAAACGCTTTCGACAGATGGCTTTTAAATAACTACATATATCCATACAATATTGATGTAAAATATAGAATGGAAGATTTGGAGAGCTCGATGGGATTTATTTTGGCTCCTGCCACTTATGAAAAATCAGTTGCTCTTGTAAAGATTGTTAAGCATGTTTGGCTTGATGCTTATGATGAGGTAGCAGGCATAAACTTTATGAGATCTTATGTGCCGCGCACAATTCATATTATCGGTTCTGAAGCTTACAATCAAAATGGTACTACTGTACTTGGTACGGCAGAAGGTGGTATGAAGATTACTTTGTATAATGTAAATAATATAAATCCGAGTAATCTGAATATCGAGCAGTTGAATGCATATTATTTTAGAACTATGCACCACGAATTTGCCCATATCCTTCACCAGACAAGAAACTATGATCCTGCTTTTGATCGTATCACAGAGGGTTCTTTCTTGTCTGATAGCTGGTATATTTATCAGGATCCTGAGACTCTTGAAAATTATCTAAGAACGGATAAGCAAGCTTGGGAAGCCGGTTTTGTAACTCCTTACGCAATGAGTGAGCCTCGTGAGGATTTCGTGGAAACAATCACTACTTATGTGACACATGATCAGGCTTATTGGGATAATATGTTGAAAGAGGCCGGCACTGAAGGCGCAAAGTTGATAAACTCTAAATTTGCGGTTGTATACAGCTATATGAGAGATACATGGAATATAGATCTTACAAAACTTCGCACAACTGTATTGCGTCGTCAAAATGAGGTGCTTTATCTTGATCTGAAAATTTAATATTTAATAATGCAATGAAGATGAAATTTAATATATATATATTATTTATACTGGCAGCGACATCTCTTCAATCTTGTCTGTTTCAGGAAGATGATATTTTTGATAAATCAGCATCAGAGCGTATAGAAGCTGCTGTTGAGGAATATAAAGAGGTCTTGTTAAGCGCTAAAAACGGATGGCATTTAGAGTATTGCCCGGGAGAAGATTACTCAATGGGTGGTATTAATATGTTTATTAAGTTTGAGAAAGAGAAAGCTACTATGACATCAGAACTGGGTAGTACGACCTCATCTGCCGGAACTAACGTTACGACATATTACAGAGTTATACCGGAACAGAGTGTTATGCTTACTTTTGATACATATAATGATATCATTCATTATTTTGGAGAACCTCAGGGTAGTAACGCAAACCTACAGGGTGACTATGAGTTTATAATTATGAGTGCTACTCCGGAGGAGGTTATTCTTCAGGGAAAACGCTATAAAAACAAAATGAGAATGGTTCCTGTGGATGAAAAAACATCATGGAGCACAATTATCAGAAAGTTAAGCCTTACTGCAGACCGTTCTTTCCTGGCTACATATAATTATATAATAAATGGTCAGAAAGTTGGTACGGCAAAAAGAAGTAGCAATACTAACACTTTTATTGTAACTGATAATAATAAAAATGAATCAGAACTGTCTTTCATCTACACAGATACTGGTTTTAAACTGCTAAAACCTATTTATGTTGATGGAGCGGAGATAAAGAACTTTAATTGGTCTTCTACTCCTGATGAGGCTGGAGTTTTTACCTCTGTAGACGAATCATCTGCTTCTGTTACTCTTGAGGCTTTTTATCCTGAAAACTACGCATACTATGCTGATTTCTTAGGAAGCTATACAATGACATACTCTGAATTAGCCTTCGATAGCAGTAATAAACCGTATTTTAGATTTGTAGAGACCAATGCAACTCTACAAAGAAAGCTTGAGAATAAATCATATTCCCTATCAGGAATGCCTGACGCGCTTACTTCATTGGAAATCTCTTATGACAGATCTACGGGAGCAGTGTCTTATAAGACCGGTACTCAGGTTTCTGTATATGGAGATTATTATCTATATCAAACTATCGGTACGTCAGACTCATATATGCCTTCTTATGTTGGTTATAACTTTATTCTTGATGGTATAATTGAGCAAACATCACCACTATGTATAGCATTCAAGGATACAGGATGGGGTAGCTATTACTTTGGAGAACCTGTTACGTCTATAGTGATTGATGCTTATGGTACTGCGCTTCCGACTCAAAGTAGCTTTAGTGGTTATGCGCAGTGGTATCGTGATGTTGTAATAACAAAAAAAGGTAATTAAATTTTAGAAAGAAATTATGAGACAATATGTAAATCTGATCAGTTTTCTTTTTTTGTTGATCTTTACTGCCTGTAACGAGAGCTCAAGTGAATCAACAAAAATAGAACTAAGAGTCATAGAATCAAAAATTGAATTTAACGGTAAAGCCGGAGAAGGTTCAATTCTGATTGAAGTCGAGTCTGATAGAACTATTGAGGTGAAGACATCTAACGCATGGTGTAAAGTTAATGGCGACATTGTCACAGTTGAAGGAAATAAAAGACTTATTAATTTGAGTGCCATACGTAATCCTACGTTAGCATCACGTTCTTCGCTTATAACTATTTCAGACGGGGTAACAAGTCAGGTAGTTTGTGCCTCTCAGGCCGGAAGCATTTTTTATGCGGACGACAATCTTGAGAGACGTTTCAATAACGATGAACAAACATTTAAGATAGATATCGTTAGTTCTGTAGGCTATAAAGTTGACATTGTAAATGACTGGCTTTCTGTTAATGAGCAGACAGATGATTTTGTAGAGATTAAACTGACAAAAAATACTACCGGAAAGCCTCGTGTAGCAGTTGTATCTGTGGTTGGTCTTAGCGGTATTTCCAGCACATACGCGATCTATCAGTATGAAGGTATGGATCTTATAAACACGTATATTGCACAAGCTTATGTTGAATGGAAGTATGCGGGAGCAAGCGGTTATATTGATCTGACTAACTCTGCCGTTTCTAAAAATTCTGATGGAAGCTATAATGTAAGGTTCACTATGGGACTTACAGAAAAGATAACTTTCAATATATCTCTACGAGCAGTATTTGACAAGAATGCTTTACTTATAGAGTCTAATCAATACCAGCCGGGGCAGGATCTGGCACTGTCTGAAACGGAGAGTCTTAGTACATTCGTGATATGTGGAGACGATGAAGGTCTTAAATTAAATAACTTCCGTATCGGTTTAGCTCCATCTTTGGTGTCAGATACTGAAGGGAATGTATTCCAGGGTTTGATGTTTAAAGAAGAAGATAAGCCGGCTATTTCAAGTAATGCTTATATGTCTATTGCTTTCTTTACATCTCCTGATAATCCGGGCAATGATACTTATGTTTCAGAAATGACGATTATCATACCGGCTATGTTATTTGTATCGCAAGATTAAACCGGAAGGTTAAGCTCATAAAAAAAGACCACTATTAAGATAAAACTTATAGTGGTCTTTTTTATTGTATGTATTTCTTATATAATTACTTTGCCGATACAAGGAAATCTCTGAATACAGGATAGAAAGCCGGTATCTCATGAGTATGTTTAGTACCCTTCATAAAGTGTAGAAGCGTCTCAGGTATTGAAACCTCCTGTCCTGTAATACCATCTACGGTATCTTTAAATTTAGCAGGATGAGCCGTTTCAAGGAAAATACCATGTTCTCCCGGTTGAAGTGAATCCTGAAGTGCTCTGAATCCTACAGCTCCGTGTGGGTCAAGAAGGTATCCTTCTTTTTCATAAGTCTCAGCAAGAGTATGAGCTATCTGATTATCGTCATAGCTGACTCCTGATATATGAGTCGATATATCGCCATGCGAGCCTTCATACAGATCCATGATACGGGCAAAGTTACTCGGATCTCCCACATCCATTGCGTTTGCAATAGTCTGTACAGACGGACGCGGTGTATAAACTCCCGTATTAAGATACTGTAGAAATATATCATTACGGTTATTGGCTGCGATAAAACGCTTAATAGGCAATCCCATCTTAGCTGCGAAAAGTCCCGCTGTGATATTACCGAAATTACCGCTTGGCACGCACATTACAGGCATATCTGTATATCCCATTTTCTTATACTGAGCGTACGCGTAGAAGTAATAGAAAGCCTGAGGCAAAAAGCGTGCTACGTTTATCGAGTTGGCAGATGTCAAAAACATTCTGTTGTTAAGATCATCATCCATAAATGCGTCCTTAACAAGACGCTGACAATCATCAAAAGTTCCGTCTACTTCGATAGCGGTAATATTTTTACCAAGAGTAGTAAACTGTTTTTCCTGTATCTCGCTAACTTTTCCTTTTGGATAAAGTACAAAAACCTTTATTCCGTCCACCCCAAGGAAACCATTTGCTACAGCACTGCCAGTATCTCCTGATGTCGCTACAAGCACGTTTACAGTTTTATTATTCTCTTTCTTATTGATAAAATAAGAAAGCAGACGTGCCATGAATCTCGCTCCGACATCTTTAAAGGCAGCTGTAGGACCGTGAAATAACTCAAGGCTCAAAATATTGTCTGTAACCTTAACAAGAGGTATATCAAAATTTAGAGTATCATATACTATATGCTGTAGGTCTTTCGCGTCTATATCATCACCAAAGAAGTTATTAGCCACCACAAAAGCAATCTCTTGTAGTGTCATATCTTGTATATTATGAAAGAACGCATCCGGAAGCCGGTGTATATTCTCAGGCATATAAAGCCCCTTGTCCGGAGCCAGTCCCTTTATAACCGCGTCTTCAAGCTGCACCTGCGGCGCATCTTTATTTGTGCTGTAATATTTCATGTTTTTATAAGTTTTAATATCTGAATCTCTTTTTGTAAAGTTACTTAAAAGAGAATAATAAGCGGATTAACTGATCTTTTATTAATGTCCCGTATTTCCCTGAAGTTGTGCTGTTTTCGTCATAAGCGGTTACTTCATCGCTTTCCACTCCCGGACCCCATATAAGGAAAGGTACAGAATCTCGTGAATGTGTCTTTATAGCACACGGTGTAGGATGGTCGGGCAGTATGGCAATAGTGACCTGTTCATCCCATTTTGATACCTCCTCTACAATCGGCTTTACTATGCGGCTGTCAAGATATTCAATGGTTTTTACCTTCAGATCTACATCACCTTCATGTCCCGCTTCGTCGGAAGCCTCGATATGAAGAAAGACAAAATCTTTATCTTTTAGTTCTCTCAGCGCTGCCGCGGCTTTACCTTCATAATTTGTATTATACAAGCCTGTAGCACCCTCTACCTCTATCTTGTCAAGACCGGCATAAACACCTATACCGTGTATCAGGTCTACAGCCGATATCACTGCTCCCGATTTAATGCCGTAAAGTTCTTGCATAGTCTTCATGCTCGGACGATATCCAAGCGACCAGGGCCATATAGAATTAGCCGGATCTTTACCCTCACTGATTCTTTTTAGGTTTACCGGATGATTCTTTAGCAGCTCCTGCGAATCAAGTATAAGCTGAGTGAGAAGCGCGGCAGTAGGCAGCGCTGCTTCCTCTGTGGCACGAGGCATAACATCTCTGAACGGAGTACCCGGCACATCATGAGGCGGAGTGCAATCCACGTGTTTATTTCCTCCCTTTATCTTCAAAAGATGTCTGTACGACACTCCCGTATGAAAGCTTACATATTCATTGCCCAGTTTCTGCTGAAGAAAAAGTATTAATTCGCGGGCTTCATCATTAGATATATGTCCGGCGGAATGATTTTTTATTTTACCATCCTCTATGCATATTAGATTGCAACGCATAGCAGTTTCATTATCTTCGATATCAACTCCTATACTTGCGGCCTCAAGTGATCCTCTGCCCTCAAAGACCTCATCTACGTCATATCCAAGCACGCCCAGGTTAGCTATCTCACTTCCCGGTTGATACCCGTCGGGCACGGTTACGAATCGTCCGCAAGCTCCCTCACTGGCAAGTTTGTCTATACATGGTTTATTCGCTGCCTGAAGCGGCGTTTTACCACCAAGCGAAGCGATAGGCTCATCAGCCATACCGTCGCCAAGTATTATAAGATACTTCATAAAATATCTTTTTATTAGTCAATATAATTATCTGATATTAGCAATAGAGATGATGTCGGCAAAGACACCGGCAGCTGTTACCGCTGCTCCGGCTCCGTAACCTTTTATCATCATTGGATACTCTTTATATCTCTCGGTCGTAAGTAAGATTATATTATTACTTCCCTCAAGGTGATAAAACGGATGTTTCATATCCACCTCCTGAAGACCAACCGACGCTTTGCCGTCTATCAACGACGCTACAAAGCGATAGCGTTTACCCTCTGCTACAAGTCTTTTTCTATTCTCTTCAAACTGAGCGTCAAGTTCAGGCACAGTTCTTTTGAACTCTTCTACAGAACCTTCAAAGTATTTGTCGGGAATAAACAGATTCTTTTTTACGTCCGATTGCTCTAAATGATACCCTGCTTCGCGCGAAAGAATAGTTAGTTTTCTTATCACATCCGACCCGTTAAGATCAAGTCTCGGATCCGGCTCTGCGTATCCGGCATCCTGCGCCATTTGTATAGTTTTTGAAAGCGGAGTATTTTCATCCATTACATTGAAAATGTAATTTAATGTACCCGATACAACAGCCTCAATTTTCAATATCTCATCGCCCGAATTTATCAGGTTGTTTATTGTATTTATAATAGGCAGACCGGCTCCTACATTTGTTTCAAACAAAAACTTAACACCTTTCTTTCTTGAAATCTCTTTAAGCTCAGCATAGTTCTCATAAGACGATGAAGCTGCTATCTTATTTGCCGTTACTACATTTATATTATGCTGTAACAGTTCATTATATATGGCTGCTACCGCCGCAGAAGCTGTACAATCAACAAATACCGGATTAAAGATGTTCATGCGTATCATCTCATCTCGCAGAAACTCCGGTGTCGATGGCAGTTCAGATTCATTAAGAGTCTCCTCCCAATTCTCAAGATCTATGCCTTCACGTTTGAATACGCACTTGCGAGAGTTGGAAATACCTACAATGCGAAGATTAAGAGCATTATGTTTAAGAAGTTTATCCTGTTGTTTCTTTATCTGTTCAATAAGGTTTTTGCCAACCAGACCAACACCCGAAAGGAATATATTTAATACCTGATATTCAGAAAGGAAGAAAGAATCATGTATTACGTTAAGAGTTTTTCTTAACGAATCTATATCTATTACAAACGAGATATTTGTTTCCGAAGCACCCTGAGCACACGCTATAACGTTAATACCGTTTCTACCAAGTATATTAAACAGTTTTCCCGCTATACCCGGAGTATGCTTCATATTCTCACCTACGATAGCTACCGTAGCCAGATTGTGCTCGGCAGATATATCATTGATCTCGCCTGTGGCTATCTCAGCGGCAAATTCTTGTCTTAATACCTCAATGGCAAGTTGCGAGTCAAGATTTCTTACACCTATAGAAGTTGTATTTTCCGAAGCCGCCTGCGATACAAGGAATACACTTATACCGGATTTAGCAAGTACACGGAATATGCGGTAATTCACCCCGATCACCCCAACCATACCCAGTCCGGATACCGTGATAAGGCATGTGTCATTAATAGAAGATATACCTTTGATAGCCTTACCCTCCTGATGCTCCATCTCATCTGAAATAAACGTGCCGGGAGCGTCCGGATTGAATGTGTTTTTTATTACTATAGGTATATTTTTATGATACACCGGAAATATAGTAGGAGGATAGATAACCTTAGCGCCGAAGTTGCAAAGCTCCATAGCTTCTACAAACGACAGGTGGTTTATCACGTAAGCGCTGTTTATGACACGCGGATCGGCTGTCATAAAACCGTCTACATCAGTCCATATCTCAAGCATCGACGCGTTAAGCGCTGCCGCCATGATAGCAGCTGTATAGTCTGAACCGCCACGTCCGAGATTGGTTGTTTCGCCCGATGTTTTATCCGACGAAATAAACCCACCCATAACAATAACCTCTTTTTTGTTATCAAGATGATCTGTTATAAGCTTATTTGTTATCTCAAAATCTACAATATGTTTGTTAAACTGCTTTTCTGTTTTAATCAGATCTCGCGAATCAATATGTTTGGCTCCCTCTATGACATTAGCTACTATGACAGATGAAATTCGCTCTCCATAGCTTACTACGGTAGCGAGCGTCTTTGGTGATAAATCACCAATCAGAAATATTCCTCTGAAAATATTGCCCAGCTCATCAAGCATCTCGTGCACGTCGGAGCGCACGCTGTCTATTTTACCGGTAGAGAAGATACCCGTCATAACATCTTCATGACAGCCGATAATTGTATTAAACATATCCTGATACTCTTCTTTTCCTTCAGATGCTATGGTTGCCGTATTAATCAACATGTCCGTGACACCCCCAAGAGCTGAAACAACTACAATTACAGAATCGTTTCTCGACTCCACAATCTTTTTCACACTCAGGATGCTATCTACAGATCCTACCGACGATCCTCCAAATTTCAGTACATTCATCACGCTGTTGATTTAAAATTATGTATTTTTATAACAATATTAAAGTAAAAATGCAATATTACTCAATTTTTGTTGCAAAATAAAACTTTTGACTATGAGATTTACTATTTGAGCAACGTGTATGAGATAATATTGCAAATTTAATAATTTTACAAAATTAACAAAACTAAGAAAATTTTGTGTATGTAGTTTTTACTTCTGTATTTTGTCTGTATAATCAGGATTTTCTCCCCGGGTTTTTATCTCCCCGTTTAGATTTATATCACTATTTAGTTCTGACTCAATATCCGCTTTAGATTTACTTGCCGTAACGAAGTATACACCTGCAAAAATAAGAACTACCGCTATCGGCTTTTCCCATGTTAATATATCCTGACCTATAGCTATGGCTATCGATGATGCTACAAGCGGTTGAAGATAATTATACATACTTACAGTAGTAGGACGTATAAACTTCAGAGATATTGGAACGAGAAGATACGAAAGAAATGTTGGGCCAAGTATTATGAATCCGAGTCTCAGATAAACGGAAAGAGGAGCGGCAGTTGTCATAGCCGGGCTTTGAATGAGGCTTTTAGCTCCAAAAGGCAGCATAAGAATAGCTGCAAACAAAAACATCCACTTAGAAATCGTGACAGGCGAGTATCTCGTCACTACAGTTCGGTTTATGATAAGGTACACAGCGTAAGATATTCCGGCGACTGTGCTCAGGATTATTCCCGTAGTAGATGAACTTCCCTGAGAGCTTCCCCGAGAGGAGAAAACGATCAGCAGCGCCCCTGCCATACCAATAGCTACACCCATTGCCTTTTTTCCTGTTATCGGTTCGTGCAAAATAAAGGCGGCAAGTATCATAACAAATACCGGAACAAGCGAACTTATTATAGCTGCGTCTATCGTTGAGGTGGTCTCCAGCCCAAGAAGAAACATCAACTGATTAAAACTCATTCCGAAGAATGCTCCGCCCAGTAGAATCATTTTGTCTTTTAGCGTCACCTTCTCATTTTTAAAAAACAGAGACACCCCCCAAAACAGAACACAAGCCATTGATGCTCTTAGCATAGTGAGTCCGTAACCATCTATCCAGACATTAATCAGACTCTTTGAAACAGGCATATTTATAGCCGAGAATGTCGATGCGAACAATACAGCTATATGTCCTTTTAATTTTTCTTTATTCATACATTACATATTGTATGTTGGTAATAAAATATTTACAAAGTTACGAAAAAACATATTCTACAACATAAAATTTAGACTAATCAATAGTTATTGATAATCTTATTTTTATACTTTTGCAGTACACTAATAAAAGCACATTATAGCTGTGTTTTGTGTCATTTTGTAATTAAATCCCTATATATACTTATGTCTGCAAGCAAATCTTCTGTACTTTTGATATATACAGGCGGCACTATCGGTATGATTGAGAATCCGGATACTGGTGCTCTGGAGTCTTTTAATTTTCATCATCTGCTTGACAATGTCCCCGAATTAAAAAAGATTAACGCAACGATCTCAACGATTCAGTTTGATCCACCTATCGATTCTTCCGATATGGATCCTGAAAAATGGGTGGAGCTTGTTGAGATAATATCGGAGAATTATAATTATTTCGACGGATTTGTAGTTCTTCACGGTACTGATACGATGGCATATACTGCGTCTGCTTTAAGTTTTATGCTTGAAAATCTTAATAAACCGGTCGTTCTTACCGGCTCTCAGTTGCCGATAGGTGTATTGCGTACGGATGGCAAAGAGAATCTGATTACTGCTATTGAGATAGCTTCTGCTTATGAAAACGGCGAACCCGTAGTTCCTGAAGTGTGTATTCTTTTTGAAAACTTTCTGATGAGAGGGAACAGGACTAAAAAGATTAACGCTGAAAACTTCAATGCTTTCCGTTCTCAGAACTATCCTCCTCTTGCTCGTGTTGGTATTCATATAAAATATGACAGATATCTCGTTCATCACAACGATAAGAATCTTCCTCTGCGCCCTCACTATCTGATGGACTCCAATATAGTTGTGCTGAAGATATTCCCCGGCATAACAGCCGATACCGTTCACGCAATTTTAAATATTCCAAACCTAAAAGGTGTAATACTTGAAACTTTCGGAGCTGGCAACGCCACTACGAAACCATGGTTCCTTAATGCTCTTCGTCAGGCTGTGCAAAAAGGTATAGTGATTGTCAATATTACTCAGTGCCCGGGCGGTTCAGTTCAGATGGGTCTTTATGAGACTGGCAATAAGTTAAGCGCCGTTGGGGTAATTAGCGGATATGATTCTACTACTGAAGCTGCTATTACGAAACTTATGTTTCTTTTCGGTCACGGTTTGTCTGTAGAAGATGTAAAACATCTGATGAACAGGTCTATAGCGGGTGAGATAACGCTCTCTTCCAATATAAAAGATTTCTCTTCCAGATCGGAAGAGCACACGTCTGAACTCCAGTCACCGCTCATTAT
>CAMTOT010000008.1 GCA_947074165.1 uncultured Bacteroidales bacterium | reverse complement strand
CGTGTGCGCTTCCGATCTAAAGATTATACCGGAGATTATGTTAGAGATTATAATTAAAATAAATGACAGCAACCGTATAGATGTTGATCCCTTAAAACTTAGATAGAACAAAAAAATTGATATTGTAAAGTCCGCTTTGCAATATGTGAAAATTTCTTTCATTTGGACCGATTAATTGTGAAATTTTGAATAAAAAAGTCGATTCGGTTTATTTACAAATGGTTATCTTTGCGTCAGTTTTATTATTTATGTAAAGTTTAATATACAATGGTTAACTACAAAGATTTAGGCTTGGTAAACACAAGAGAGATGTTTGCAAAAGCAATCAAAGGAGGCTATGCAATTCCTGCTTTCAACTTCAACAATATGGAACAGCTTCAGGCAATTATCCAGGCTGCTTCTGAAACAAAATCACCGGTAATCCTTCAGGTTTCTAAAGGTGCCCGTAATTACGCTAACGGTACTCTACTTCGCTATATGGCAGAAGGAGCTGTTGCTTATGCAAAAGAACTTGGTTGGGAAAAACCGGAAATCGTACTTCACCTTGACCATGGTGATTCATTCGAGACTTGCAAAAGCTGTATCGACAATGGATTCTCTTCTGTGATGATCGACGGATCTCACCTTTCATATGATGAAAACGTAGCTCTTACTAAAAAAGTAGTTGATTACGCTCATCAGTTTGACGTAACTGTAGAAGGCGAACTTGGTGTACTTGCAGGTGTAGAAGACGAAGTAAGCTCAGAACACCATACATATACAGAACCAAATGAAGTAGTTGATTTCGTAACTAAAACAGGTTGTGATTCACTAGCTATTTCTATCGGTACTTCTCACGGTGCTAACAAATTCAAACCAGAGCAGTGTACTAAGAACGCTGAAGGCGTACTTGTTCCACCGCCATTGGCATTCAATATCCTTGAAGAGATTGAAAAAGAACTTCCTGGTTTCCCTATCGTGCTTCACGGTGCTTCTTCAGTTCCACAGGACGAGGTTGCTACAATCAACAAATTTGGCGGCGCTATTAAAGATGCTATCGGTATCCCTGAGTCAGAACTTCGTCACGCTGCAGAATCAGCAGTATGCAAAATCAACATCGACTCTGACAGCCGTCTTGCACTTACAGCTGCTGTACGCAAAGCATTGGCAGAGAACCCTGCTGAGTTTGATCCTCGTAAATATCTTGGACCTGCTCGCGAAAACATGAAAAAACTATACGTTCACAAAATCGTTGACGTATTGGGTAGCGCAGGTAAAGCTGAGTAATAAAAAGAATATTACAATATACAAAATGAGGCCGTCTAACAATAAAATGTTAGACGGCCTTTTTTGTGTTATTACTCTTTCATCCGATGTTTATGGGAGGTAAATCAAAAATATCCTAACCAAACCTTTATGTGCAACAGCGGTTGCCGATATCGGCAACAGGCGTTTCCGGCTTTGGAATCCGTTGATTCCAAAGTCGGAATCAGCCGTTGCACAAACGAGCAACCGTTGATTCATATATACTATTGGTTGGGAGATTCTTGAGAATGGATTGGTATACTCCATTTTTCGCATAAAAAAGAGGCTGACTAAACTTGTTAGACAGCCCCAATATACTTTATCGGTATCGATATTATTTCTTAGTAATATAAATCAGTGTCGGGAAGTGATCACTATACCCGTTAAGGAAAACCCCGCCCGCAAATGTTCTTTTAGGATAACCTTTGTAGCTACCCTCCTGATTAATCAGATAATCTTTATTAAATACTTCTGCCTTCCAGAATTTCAGTTTATTTGTTTTATCATGAAGAAGGTTCTCTGATATTATAATCTGATCAAACAGATTCCACTGTCCCTGATAAGCAAGAGTCCCGATTCCTTTATCAAAAATAGGCCACATTGTATTAAAGTAGCCACCTTCCGCAACATCTTTCTGACGACGTTTTGCACCCAATACATCTTTACAGCTTTTATTTGTCGGATCATCATTCATATCTCCCATAATTATAATAGCAGTAGAAGGATCCTGCGCAAGAACTGAATCAGCAATATGTCTTGACAATGCCGCCGCAGCCTCTCTCATTGGGCTTGACTTTTCCTCTCCCCCAAGGCGTGAAGGCCAGTGATTGACAATAACACTCACTTTCTCTCCACCCAAAAGCCCGGTTACTACAAGCTGGTCACGAGTCTTAAAATCAGGTTTCTCCGGAATAAACAAGCGATGAGAAGCCGAACAAAGAACTCTGAATCTTTTCGGATTGTAAAGAAGACCTACATCTACCCCTCGTTTATCAGGCGAATCATAATGTACTATATTATAGCCTAAAGATTTAAGATCAGACATATTAACAAGATCCTCAAGTACAGAGCGGTTTTCGATTTCAGATACCCCAAGTATATCTACTCCCATATCTTTAATTGTCATAGCCATGTTTTCTTGTTTCTGCCAATATCTCACAGAGTTCCATTGGCGCGCTCCTTTTGGCGAAAATTCAAGATCATACTGAGCGTTATTATTAATCGTATCAAAAAGATTCTCAAGATTATAAAAGCCAACTTTATATACGGCTACCTTATTACCCTGAGCGAAGGCCAGCGTCACGGCCAGAAGCATAGAAAATGTGATAAATATTTTTTTCATATCAATTTGTGATTTTCCGGAATTACGGAACAATAGCATAGTTATATTATTCTGCAAAAGTGCAAAAAAATTCATAGGTTAATCATTGTGTTCATATTTATTATCTATAAATATTCTAAAAAGTGTTATATAATATGTACATTATATATCATAGCTGATTTTTAATATTTTAAAATTAATTTGGTGAATAATTATCCATACATTTGTCAAAATCTAATAATTAGTATCAATTTATTTAATATTTAATGAGACAGAAATTGTGCTTATTCCTAACGCTATTTATCACATTATCTGCCTATGCGCAGACATCAGGCTTTAGCGGGAATATTATCGATGACGCTACCGGAACGCCAATTTCCGGAGTGCATGTCATTATGAGAGACCATAACGTATACGCTACAAGCAACGTTAATGGTGAGTTCATTATCAGAAAAGATGGCATAGATGCTGCCATTCTTGATTTTATTAAAGACGGATATGAAGATGCCGCTATCACACTAATTGCAAATCAGGGAGAAACGAGAAAAATCGGGACCATAAAAATGCGTTTAGATGGTAATACTACCAGTGGCGATATGCTATTCGTAGACGAATCTCAGATCAACGATGAAGATGGTTCAAATCAGACAATCGGAACATTAGGAAATGCCTCAGATGACGTATTTCTTAAAGCAGCCAGCTTTAACTTCAGCGCAATGCGTTATAGCCTTCGCGGATACGGACAGGAGTACTCATCAACGTACATCAACGGAGTTAATTTTAACGACTCTGAAAGAGGTCGTTTTAACTACTCTATGTTAGGTGGTCTTAACTCTTTATTTAAAAACAAAGATATTACGCTATATTCTGACGCGGGTATGTTTAGCTATGGGGATCTTGGCGGTTCGACAAATATTATCACTCGCGCAAGCGGTTTTGCTAAAGGGGCGAATGTTAATATCGGTGCTACAAACAGATCATACGTACTGAGAGGTATGGTAACAGCCGCTTCTGGCCTGATGGCAAACGGTTGGGCTTTCAACGGTGGTCTAATCTACCGATGGAGTGATGAAGGAGCTTGGGACGGAACATTCTACAACTCATTCGGTTACTATCTTGGTGCGGAAAAAGTATTCAACAGAAACCACAGCTTATCATTAATTACATTTGGTGCTCCAACAGAGAGAGGTCAGCAAGGTGCTACTACTCAGGAGGTTTATGACCTTGTAGGAAGCATTTATTACAACCCTTACTGGGGATACCACAACGGAAAGAAAAGAAATTCACGCGTGGTAAACAGCTACGACCCTACTGTGATCCTTTCTTATGAATGGAAAATTGACAACAAACAGAAAATTAATGTAGGTGTAGGCTCTCACTACAATAGATACAGCTCGACGGCTCTTACATTCTACAATGCTCCTGATCCGCGTCCTGACTATTACCGCAACCTGCCTTCATTTATGAATATCGGTTCATTAAGTCCTGACAGCCCTATTTATGAAGATAAGCTAAATGAATACAACACTCTTTCTAATGCATGGAGAAACGGAGACGCGTCTGTGACACAGATTGACTGGCAGTCACTTTATGAGGCCAACTACCGTAATAACGCGGATAACCCGACAGGCTCAGCTAAATATGCACTTGAGGAGCGTCATAACGACCTGTTCGAGACATCATTTAATGTAACTTACAGCGGACAGGTAAGCGAAAGTCTAAAACATACGGCAGGAATTGAGGCTAAATACAGCCGCGGCATGCACTACAAAACTATGAGTGATTTGCTTGGCGCTAATCAATGGATTGACATTGACCAGTTCTCTGAAAGAGATTTCCCTTCAAATGACAATATTATCCAGAATGACCTAAACAATCCAAACCGTGTAATCGGCGTTGGTGACAAATTCGGATATAACTATGATATGCACATCAATAAAATTACAGCATTCTATCAGTCTGAATGGAAAACAAGAAATATTGAGGCATTCTACGCTCTAAAAGGGACATATTACGGTTTCCAGAGAGAGGGTAAAATGAGAAACGGTCGTGCGGAATATTTCAATGAAGTATCATACGGGAAAGGTAAAAAATCTGAGTTTATTGATCCTTCTGTAAAAGCAGGTTTCGCTTACAAACCAGACGGACATAATAGATTTTATATCAATGCGGTAGCTGAAACACGGGCTCCGCTTGCAAACAACTCATATATATCACCTCGTATCAAAGACACTCAAATAGATGGTCTTGTATCTGAAAAGATTCTTTCTTATGACGTTAATTATGAATTTAACTATCGCAGAGTGAAAGGTCGTATCAGCGCGTTCCAGACATATTTTAAAGATGGATCAGAACTGAACGGATACTACGATGATACATATCAGACATTTATCAATCAGTCATTGACAGAAATTGATAAAAAATTCCAGGGTATCGAAGCAGCAGCGACAATAAAAATCAACGGATCATTCTCGACAACTATCGCCGGTAGCTGGGGAGACTACAGATACACTAACAATGCAAGAGGTGTTATGAGCTCTGAGAACGGTTCTCTTGAAGAGGAAGCAGGCAGTCTGCAGTCTCTTGAAGAAACAGTTTATACAAAAGGCAGATACGCTAATTCAGGACCTCAGATCGCAACAAGTATCTCGCTTAACTACAGACACTCTAAAATGTGGTTTGCAGAGATCAAAGCTTCATACTTTGATAAAAACTATCTTGACTTTGCGCCAAGCCGACTTACACAATCTGCCGTAAATAAATATGTTTCAGCAGTTAATTCGATCTACAACAACTCGACAATCACTAATGAAGAAAAACTTTCTTTGTTTGATGATATCAGAAGCCTGTATACTCAGGAAAAATTAAATAACGGTTTCCTTGTAGACGTATCTTTAGGTAAAATCATTTATTTAAATAACAGATCGCAGTCTCTTAATATCAACCTAAGCTGCAACAATATCCTTAATAACAAAAAAATGGTTACAGGCGGATTCCAGCAGGGTCGTCTGCCATTGTCAGACAAGGCTATTGACACAAATAATATCAATAAATTTCCAAGCAAATATTATTATGCTCAGGGATTCAATCTATTCCTTAACTTAGGTTATAGATTTTAATCTTTTCTAAAATTTAAACAAATGAAAGTACTAAATAAAATATTGCTTACTTGTATTTCCGGAGCTGCACTTATTATGAGCTCTTGCGATTATGAAGATAAGTTTGATAATATAGCATTAAGAGATATTAAACCTGCGAATAATCCTATTACATGCGCTCAGCTAAAAAGCGGATACAACGGAGTTGAGGATTTCTTAATCACAAAGAACGAAAAAAGCGAGAAGTATGCTGATATGTTTACCATATACCGTATACCAAACACACTGAAAGATACTATCAACGCAGTTGTAGTATCGACAGATGTAGATGGAAACACATACAAAAAAATCGTACTTCGCGACCTTACAGACGGATCTGCTCTTGATATTTCTGTAGACGCGTCAGGCCTTTCGGCAGTATGGCCTCAGGGGCAGCAGGTGATTATTATGCCGGGAGATTTATATATCGGAGATTATGCCAATTCAACCACAGTAGGAAGCACAAGCTATAACATAAAAAAAGATCGTTACGAGGTGGGCCGTCTGCCATTTAAAACAGCGGAAAAGCATATCGTAGCGGTTGGTTTGCCAGACAAGAGTCTTGTTAATCCGATAGATGTTACTATTGAAGATATCAACAAGCGAGGCAGCGGACTTATCGGACAGCTTGTAAGAATAAAGAATGTAAGATTCGGATATTTTGTAGAGAATGATGCTCCGAGTAATTTCCAACAGGACAAATACAAACTGATTGATGATACTAAAGAGAACATAGTATTTTCTGAGGAGAATGATCTTGATGTGCCGGTATCTCGCGCTATCGTGGATAATGATAAAAATGTGACAAGCGTTACAACATCATTCTATGCGAAATTCGCGTCAGAGCTTCTGCCTCAGGGCAAGCATGACATTATCGCTATCGTAGGATGGTATCGCGACCAGGCATCACGCGCGGGCAATTATCAGCTTACTGTACAGCGCTTCTCTGAAATTACCGCTGTAGAAGAGGATGAACCGACAGATGAGTAACAAACAACTATCTTAATCCATTAATGACAATGAAAAAAATTAATAATATATTATGCATACTCATGACCATATTTATGGTCGGTCTGGTATCTTGCGAAGGTGAGTTTGAACTAATCAAATTCCCTGACCTTACAGACAGAGTAGAACAAGGGACAGTAAACAATCCCTATTCAGTTGCTGATGTAATAGCAATCAATCCGACAAGTACGACTGTAACTACTACTCCGAATGTGTGGGTTCAGGGATATATAGTAGGTTATAGAGATTCTGACGTAACTCCGAGTGCAGATTATTTCGGGACACAAGAATCTTACAACAATAACCTTAACCTGTTTCTTGCAGACAGTTATGATGAAAAAGATATCAACAACTGCGTCAGCATACAGGTTACATCAGAATTAAGAACTGTTTTAGGTCTTCAGTCAAATCCTGAAAACATGTATAAGACACTTAATATCAAAGGTGACTTGATGAAATACAATGGGATAGCCGGTGTGAAGAATACTACGACGTATCTTCTTGACGGTGAAGGTCCGGGAGAGATTGAAAACTCAGATGTTTCTGTATCGGGTGACGCTTCTAAAGCAGCGGAGCTTGTAGAAGAATATTTCACAGATGCGGTTGCTAATTCGGCTATTACTATTGATGAGTGGCAGAACATAGCTGTTGAAGGTAACAGAACATGGACAGGAAAAACATTCGATAACAACGGATATGCGCAGGCTACGGCACACAACGCTACGGCAGGTGCAAAATATGAGACTTGGTTAATCACTCAGGGTCTTGATTTGAGCAAAGCAGAGAGTAAAACATTCTCATTTAAAACAGCTCAGGCATATTGGCAGGACGATACTGTATTTGAAGTATATGTACTTCAGAATAACGGAACTAAAACAGTACGCACCAAGCTTGAGAATCTGACTCTTGCTACAAGCAGTACACCAAACTATACTTTTGTATCATCCGGCAATATTGATCTATCTGCGTATAGCGGCATCTTATATATAGGATTCAGATATGTAGGTGATGGAGGATCAAGCAAATCGACTACATGGTGTGTTGATGACGTACTTCTTGGTAAAGAATGGGCTGCTAAAACTGAAGTATCAGTAAAAGCGACAGATATAAAAGCTATTTCTAACGAGTCTTTTGAATCTACTATTACAACAGTAGTAGTAAATGAAAAAGGAAATACCGTTATCACTGCTGAAGATATACCTTCATGGATCACTCTTAAAGATAATGGAAACGGTACAGCAACACTTAGCGGAACGGCACCGGCAGAAGCTCAGGAAATTTCTATCAAAGTGAAAGCGGTAAATAATGGAGTGGAAGCTACGGCAAATGTATCTGTTAGTGTACTTGCTACTCAGGTTTCGATAAAAGCATCTAATATTTTCGTTAATCTCAGCACACCTTTTGAAGCCGTTGTATCAGCCACTGTAGTAAACGGATTGGGGAATACAGTTATATCATCAGATGATATACCTTCATGGATTACCCTTACCAACAACGGAGACGGAACTGCCACTCTTGCCGGAAACTCTCCAGCAGAAGAACAGGTATCAACATTCAATATCAAAGCGGTAAACAATGGTATAGAAGCTTTGAAAGAGGTTAAAATAACAGTAAAAGCTCCTACAGAAGGTGATCCTGACAATCTTGTCTTAAACGGAAGCTTTATAGAGGAGACAAACGGATGGACACTTAATAACTCAGACAAATACACTATAAATACTAGTGCCGGATTTGTAGTTACACAAAGTGATGATGTAAATGAACTTCCTTCAGGGACATTGGGTGTGGTTCAGATTATTGATATTGAGCCTGGCGTAGATTATGTTCTTTCATTTGAATATAAGGCAAACGAAAGAAACAATAAGCTTTGGTCGAGCTTCTTCAGTGAAAGCGGAGAAAGCATCTACTATTATGGTTCATCAAGTACATCAAGCGCAACAAAAGATATACTACGTACCAATAATACGACGTTTGCCGTTTCAGAAGAATGGACACCAATGGAGATAGAGTTTACAGCTCCGGAAGGCGCTGTTAAGATGAACCTTGAATTCAGAATTACTAAAAAAGTAAGTTCGGAAGCCGGGATTACTAACATCTCTCTTAAAAAGAAATAATCTTTAAAACAGATAATGAGAGGTCGGTATATCGACCCCGGCCTCTTATATTTATTATAAAATAAAAAGAAACAGATTTATGAAATCTAATATGTATTTCGGAATCAAAAAATATCTTCTTTCGATATTAATATTAAGCGGAGCTGTTTTTTCTTCGTGCGTACAGGATGATGAGTATCTTGTTATTATCGGAGGTGAATCAACAGGCGATTTATTAAGCATAGAGGGCAACTACGGTTCGAGCCTAAAAACAGCATGGTGCAATAAACTGAGTAAAACCCATGTTACTAAATCATATAGTGATGTATGGGAAGCGTTTAAAACAAACGGCATAAGAGAAGATGGTCTAATCGATGATATTTACGGAGGCCCGACAACAAATTATCAGTGGAGCGACAAACAGTCTAACACAAATAATACAAATGCCTACAATAGAGAACACTCATTCCCCAAAAGCTGGTGGGGAGGCTCAACAAGTGTAGATATATACACAGATCTACACCATCTTTATCCTTGCGACGCGACAGCCAATACAAAACGCCTTAACAATGCATTCGGGGAAGTAGAATCAGGTAAAGAGACCTGGACTAATGGATATTGCAAGTTGGGATCAGGGAAATTTGTTATCGGAAACACTACTGTTACTGTATTTGAACCAAATGACGATATAAAAGGAGATCTTGCCCGCACATATTTCTATATCGCTACTCGTTACGAGAATCAAAAATTTGTATCTGCCAACGGTGCTAATTCAATGCTTGAATACAGCAAATATCCGTTCTTTAAATCTGAGGTTATTGAGATGCTTATAAAATGGCACAAAAATGACCCGGTAAGTGAAAAGGAGAGAAAACGTAATGAGGCAAATAATGCTATTCAGAAAAATCGCAATCCATTTATTGATTATCCGGAGCTTGTAGATCATATCTGGGGAGATAAGAAAACTGTTAAATTTTACTATAAAGATACTGCTGCAGGGGTTGAGATCAAGTAATATTGAGGCTTGTAAACGAAAAAAGGAATCTATATTTTGCTATTAGAAAAATAATCAATACATTTGCAAGCCGAAAGAAGTTACACTCAATCAAGTACGAAATAAATAATTAAAAAGTATATATAGCAATGAAACAAGGTCTTCATCCTGAAAACTACCGTCCGGTAGTATTTAAAGATATGTCAAATGACGTAACTTTTATTTCTCGTTCAACAATCAACACAAAAGAAACAATCGAACTTGATGGTGTTGAGTATCCTCTTGTAAAACTTGAGATCACTTCTGCTTCTCACCCATTCTTTACAGGTAAAGCGAAACTTGTGGATACAGCAGGACGTGTTGATAAGTTCATGAACCGTTACGCTAACAGAAAAAAATAATCTTTTTAAAAAAGATATTATAAAGAATAGGCTGTCTAACATTTTATTGTTAGACAGCCTTTTTTATGTTATTACCATTTTCATCTTATACTAATTGAATTACTACATCTATTTTTGTGCATAGAAAACAGGCTGACTAAACTTGATAGGCATCCCCTTCTTATGTATATAACAGACACATAAAAACACTAATCTTATATCTTTCTATTCAGAATAATTATCTTTGTTTAGATAATTAAGACAGAACGTAAATAAAATACTAAAGCATACTTTTATTATGAATATAGTACTATTTGATACAAAATCGAGAGGCCACTTATTGCCACTTGCTTTTACACGCCCTGTAGCAGAGTTTAGATTCGGCATTCTGACAATGCGTGAGAAATGGGAACGTTTGCTACCCGGAGAATATTCATATCTGACGCAGACATATCTATCGGAAAAATATCCATCAGTAATAACTAATGATAATCTGTTTGTGGCTTCAAATGTGTGCCCATCTCTTATGTTAAGCGCAGAGATAGCAAACCTAACTTATGGAGAGTGCCTTAAAAAGGGAGAACACATGATAGCATTCAGAGGCACAAAAGAACAGTTTGATAATAATGCTTTTGAAAAAGAGACTGAAACTGAGGCTGAGATAATATCTTTCGACAGACTGTATCATATATTCATGCAGAATGACAAGGCTATATACGAAGATTTCAAACTTCTGACTGAAGGCAGAGAGAGCGAACCTATCAGTGACAGCGTAAGAGTAATCGGTAATCCGTATTTTGAGGATGGTACACCTAAGATATTTATAGAAAAGGGAGCTACAGCTGAATGTGTAATATTTAATGTTAAATCAGGACCTATCTATATAGGCAAGGATGTAGAAATACAGGAAGGATCTGCTATACGCGGACCGTTTGCAGCTTGTGAACACGCGGCTGTAAATATGAATACTAAAATATATCCGCCGACCACACTCGGACCATACTGTAAAGTGGGAGGTGAGCTTAATAATGTCGTTATGTTTGGATATGCCAATAAGGCTCACGAGGGCTTTCTTGGCAATGCAGTGATTGGAGAGTGGTGTAATCTGGGCGCCGGTACCAATGCGTCTAATCTGAAAAATAATTACGCAGAGATACGTTTATGGGACTATACGACTCAGTCGTTTCCTAAAACCGGACTTCAATTTTGTGGCCTTATAATGGGTGATCATTCTAAAGCAGGTATCAACTCAATGTTTAATACCGCAACGGTAACAGGGGTTGGCGTTAATTCGTATGGAAGTGGGTTCCCACGCACGTATATTCCTTCTTTCTCTGAAGGAGGCGCGGCAGGCTTTGACAATGTAACGTTAAAACGTTTTTATGACGGAGCGTCGCGCATGATGGCAAGACGCGGTAAAGAACTGACCGATGCTGACAAAAGAATTTATGAGCATATCTATGAAAAAACTATGATTGAGAAAGGGATCAAATAGAGATTAGATTATGTGATTTTTATCAAGGTATGAGATACTTACCGTTACTCCATGTATATACAATGGTTGTTGTTTCTACGTAAGGCTCAATAATAGAAGATATCTCATTGGGAGTGAAACTTTTATACTCCATTGCAGAAGTAAGATTATTATTATCAGGTGAAAAAGAGTAACTTATCATTTCCATAGGGATACTCTTTTTTGCCTCATTATACTGCGAGATATTTGATATATTAACAGCGGATGAATTTACAAAATAGTTATCTATGCGTGGTTCGGTAAAATATTTTTCAGTATTCAAACGCTTCCAGTCTGTAGAATAAAAATAAATATCAGAATCACAAGCCGGCGCACACACAGTACGAGATACACCTATAATATAACCTATTGAATCTTTACTTACAGCGACAGGAAGCAACTTAAATTCTATAGCTGAATTTTTTGATACTTCTATTTTGATATAAGTATTATTAAATTGAGTCATCGTAGATACTCCTCCCAGTTTATTAGGAAATGTAGCAGTACGTCCCGCTTTAATCATGTCAATCATATCCCTGCGACGATTTGGCTCAATTTGAACGATAAGGCCTTCGGGTACATTATAGAAAAGTGATTCAATATCCTGTGCGCAAAGAGGAAGCAATGCAGTTAAGGATAAAGCTGTAAGTATATGTTTTTTCATTTTGCTCTTTATTTGCTTTTTACAAAGTTAAAATAATTGAGTAATGAAACATCTTCTACATTGTATTTTATTTAGTTTTTGCTGCCTATATACAGAAATGCCATAGCTATAACAACAAGCAGAAGATCGAAAGACTTGCTTTTGATATTTTTTTCTTTGAAGAAGAGCCATCCTGCAAAAAAGCCAACTACTACCCCACTTCGTCTGACAAGGGAAACAACTGATATAAGTGCGTCTGGAAAACTAAGGGAATAGAAATATGCGAAATCTGCGCACGAAAGGAACACAGAGATAAGAATTATAGACCATCTCCACTGAAAAGGAGTATTTCTCTTACGGTAAGGGTACCAGATGAAAATCATCATAAGCCCCATCATACCTACCTGATATAGATTATACCATGACTGAACGGTCATTCTGTCAAGCATAAGTCTCTGCATAAGAAACTTATCGTATAACCCACTTATTGCACCTGTTATGGTAGCCATAACGATACACCATATCCACTTATTATGTTTAAAATCGATACCTTCTTTTTTGCCTGAAATAGATAACAACCAGAAAGCAGCTAGCGCAATCAACACACCGATCCACTGATACAGGTTAAGTCTTTCGCCAAAAATAAATATCGCGCCAACTAAAGTAAGTATAGGTTGAGATGCTTTGATAGGAGAAGCGATAGTGATAGGAAGATTCTTAAGAGCGTAATATGCAAATAGCCATGATGATAATACTATAAATGATTTAAGTACTATATACATATGTGTAGTTATATCAGCGTGGGGTACAAAAAACATAGTTTTCTGCATTGCCTCTGGCATAATATAAGAGGATATGATAAACGGAAGGAAAATTAGTGAGCAGAATACTGTATTCAAAAATAAAACAGGAATTACCGCATTGTTGTTTAACGACACTTTTTTAAACACATCATAAAATCCCAGCAATGTAGCTGAGAAAAACGCTAAAGCTAACCACATATTATTAAAATTTTAAGCACCTTAAATAAGAAAGCATATCAACCAGGGAAAAGATTTATATAAACAGTTCGACAGGATACTCTACGTCTACAAGAAACAGCGCATTAGCTACTGCCGAATCACCGGCTTTACATCGGTTTTTTTGCTCTATTATACGACGGAACTCATCAAGAGTGATTTTTCCGCGACCAACATATAATAAAGTTCCAACAATAGCTCTTACCATGTTACGAAGGAAGCGGTCTGCTTTTATGGTAAACACCATCTCCTGATCGCTGTTCTTTTCCCACCTTGCGTACATTATTTTACAGTTGTTAGTCTTGACATCTGTATGTAGTTTAGAGAAACTTGTAAAATCTATATATTCAAACAGTATATCGGCAGCCTTATTCATCAGATCTATATCATATTCACCAAAAACACGATACTGAAACTGGTTTCTAAAAGGGTCTTTATGCGTAGTCACATAATACTTATATGTACGCGAAACAGCAGAAAAGCGGGCATGCGCATCCTCTGTAACCGGTACGATACGGAAGATTGAAATATCAGACGGAAGTACTCTGTTTAGTTTATCTGCAAAAACGCTACAGTCAGCAAGAGGCTCCTCTATATCGAAATGAGCCACCATAAGAGACGCGTGAACTCCTGAATCGGTACGTCCTGCACCGACAATAGAAATAGGAGTACGTAAGATCATTGACATTACTTTCTCTATAGTCTGCTGTACGCTTGAGTCTTTAGGCTGTATCTGCCAGCCATGATAATTCGTGCCGTTATAGGCAAGGTAAATAAAATATCTTTGCACTGTAATAGTCTGTAATTTTGGCGCAAAGGTACAAAATTTTATTCTTATCGATGAGAAAGATTACTAAATAGAATAAACCTACCTGACCGTTATATGGAAACAGCCCTGTCTGACTTCATACTTTATATAACATTTTTTCTCATTTCGAAGATCTCTCAAAACTTCCGCAAGAATGTGCTTCAGATGTTCTGTCGGTATATCGTAGGGGTAATCATCATTGAAACGGTTGAATCTGATATAGGTAATATCAAATGTCGTACCGTGTCTGTGAGCAGAATTCTCACTTGCATTGGCATTTGTACGTCTGAGCTTCTTTACATCTGCACGTGAACGTAAGACACTTGTAACAATAATGCGATAACTATCAACACCTTGTGCCTTAAGAGAATCCTGAAAAGATTTTCCTATTGTTTCAAGAAGCTCGGCTGCTTTAGGTACAAGATATGGTATAGAATGTGTTAGTGAATCTACTTTATACCATTGACATGTCTGAATCTTAACCAACTTCTCTTTGTGCGCATCGGCATCCTCTCGTGAAAGGATTTCCGGTATTCCGTTTTTTCTTGCGGCGGTAAGCTGAGTATCATTACGATCATTAAAAACCTTATTGTAATGCCCCATAGGGCGTATTTTAATCTCTTTCTTTTCTACAGGTGGTTGTTTATTTTCCTGTTTCTGGCGGCATGTAACCACACTTATAAGTGCTAATGCAATAAAAATTAGATAAAAAGCTCTTTTCATAGAAAATAAATTACATTAAATTGATAATAATCAAAATATTTCTTAAATTTGGCGCTAAGGTATGTTTTAAAAACGTAAAAAATTAAAGCTTAAATTACATATATATTACCGTAAAACCGGGTTTGATACCCATAAAAAACTTCATTTTATGCAAGAGTTAATCAACAAAATTGATGCTGAAATCAAAGCATTTCAGGCTGACGCAACACTTCAAGCTGAAAAAGGAAACAAAGCAGCAGGCACGAGAGCACGTAAATCTGCATTGGAACTAACAAAACTTTTTAAAGAGTTCCGTAAGGTTTCAGTTGAAGAAGCAAAAAAATAAATAAATCGGGGGTTGAAAAAAAATGGTTTTCAATCCCCTTTTTATATTTTTGAACATCTAACCATGGTGCAGTAATATGTATCATTATAAACTTTACTCTATCTAAATGTATAAAAAGCTATACCTTATAATATTACTCCTAACCTGTATAACCACACATCTTCACGCTTTCAATGACCGTGACTCCGTTACGATAAGTCTGCTGACCGCAGATCCCGGAAGTGAAGTATATGAAAAGTTCGGACACACCGCTATCAGGGTAAAGGTCGGTAACAGGGATGACTTAGTATTTAATTATGGACTATTTAGTTTTAACACGCCAAATTTCTTATATCGTTTCGTAAAAGGAGAGACCGACTACCAGTTGGGCGTTACGGAATTTCCATACTTTAATATGGAATACGCTTTAAGAGGGTCAAAAGTTTACGAACAAGTACTAAATCTTTCTCAGACAGACGCAAAAAAAATTCTTAACGCTTTATTGGTTAATTATCAACCTCAGAACAGAATTTACAGATATAATTATTTTTATGACAACTGCTCGACACGTCCTTTGGAAATAATTGAAAACAATATAAGCGGTACTCTTAAGCCTATAGTAAAACTACCGGAATCGTCTAAAACATATAGGGATTATGTTCACCAAAAAACAAGTGAGGACAAATGGCTTACATTTGGTATAGACTTGTGTCTTGGATATAAGGCAGATGAGATAATAAACACAAGACAGGAGATGTTTTTGCCAGGCAAACTACTCAACTATTTTGATAATGCAGAGATTATATCAGATTCTATAAATACAAAGCTTGTAGCAGAGACAATTATATATAATGAAAGCCAACAAAACTCAAATATAAACAAAGATAACGTCCTATCACTTTTCACTCCTCTTGCTACATTTTGGCTTCTTTTTGTTATTGTATTGTTTATTTGCATAAAGGAGTTTAAGAGGAACAAAACGTTTAAAATAATAGATACAATAATATTCTTTTTATGCGGTATAACCGGGTTTGTGATCTGGTTTCTTAATTTTTACTCTACTCATCCTACCGTTGATGGGAATTTAAACTGTATATGGTTAAGACCTTTTTACTTAATTATATCCATTTTAGTATGGGTGAAATTTGTCAAAAAAGTTCTATATTATTATCATTTTGCTAACTTTGCGTTGCTAACTCTATTACTGATATGTTATCCGTTTTTACCGCAGCATTTCAACGCGGCGTTTTTCCCCATCATAGGAATAATAATGTTGCGTTCAGGAATAAACGTGAAAACATCAGAAATAAAACATTATAGATGAACAGATTTATAACCTCCTTAATCGTAGTACTTGCGGCAGCGAATATGAATGCTCAGCAGATGGCTGGCGTTCCGAAACTCGTTGTGGGCATAACTGTAGACCAACTTAGAGGGGATTATCTGGAATATTTATATAATATATTCGGAGAGGATGGCTTTAAAAAGCTAATGAAAGGCGGAATCTACTATGATGATGTAGATTTTAGTTTTGATAATCCTGATTGTGCTGCCGGCATGGCAACATTATTTACAGGTGCTAATCCTTATTATCACGGTGTAATATCAAATACACTGTTTAATCCTAATTCCGACCGAACGGAATCGATATTTAATGATCGTAATTTCCTTGGAAACTTTACAAGTCAGACCGTTTCTCCAAATAAACTGCTTGCTTCTACAATTACAGATGAGCTGAAATCGGCATCATTCGGACTTAGCAGAATCTTTGCTGTTGCACCTGAACTTGAACAGGCTCTTGTAGCAGGTGGGCACTCTGCCGACGGTGCATTTTGGATTGACAATATAACCGGGAAATGGGCAACAACAGCTTTTTACAAAGAAGTGCCGTGGTTTCTTGACAGATATAATAGAAACGAGGCTCTTGACAAGCGAATTGATGATTTAGAATGGACTCCGATGCTTAAAGCCGAAGAGTACAACTTTTTGCCTTATTTGAGTTCGGAATGGAGCTTTAAATATAATTTCGCAAGACAGAAGAAAGACCGAATCGCACTTTTCAAAACTACAGCACTTGTTAATGATGAAATAAACAAGGTAGTATCGCTTTTCTTAAAAAATAATGGTTTTGGAAAAGGCAAAAACCCTGATTATCTTAGTGTCACATATAACGCAGGAACATACAAGGATGGTTCTGTACAAGAGTATTCGCTTGAGACACAAGACACATATCTGAGACTTGACAGGAACATAGGAGAATTGCTGACAATGATTGACCAGTCAGTAGGGCTTGACAATACTTTTATTTTTCTTTCCTCTACCGGTCATTATAATAATGAAATAAAACCTTCTGAACGTTTTCGTATCCCGACAGGCGAGTTTAAGCCCAAACGCTGTTTAGCTTTACTAAACGCCTATCTGATGGCTATTTACGGACCTGAAAATTGGGTATCACATTATCACAACCAGCAGATATATCTAAATCGCCAGCTTATCGAAGATAAGAAGATAGATTTGAAGGAAATACAAACTAAAGCCGCTGAATTTGTTGTAGAATTTTCCGGTATTCAGGATGTAGTAACGTCTCATCAGCTTCTTCACGGAAACTGGAATCCGGATCTTTCAAGATGCATTAACGGCTTTAATTCGCAGGTATCAGGTGATTTGATACTCTCTGTGCAGCCGGGCTGGGAAATTGTATATGAGGATATAAACAGAACAAATACCACTATACGAAAAGGGAGCATCCCCGCTCCACTTATTCTTTACGGGCCGCAACTTAAAGCTGAGAAGGTAAAACGCACTATTGATGCGCGCGAACTTGCACCTACAGTTTCAAGTATATTGCGAATCCGCTCTCCCAATGCGTGTGAAGCACGTCCTCTTCCCGAGGTAAAATAACTGTCGGGATATATTAAAGAATAAGCATATTTACATTCACTTGATAATAAATAAAAACTATATATGGGATTTAATGATTTCCTAAAGAAACTCTTTGGTAATAAGTCACTGAGAGACATGAAAGAGATACAGCCTTACGTGGATAAAATCAACGCGATTTATCCAGAGATAGCGGCTCTTTCTGATGATGAGCTTCGCGCACGTACGCAGGCTATTATGCAAAAACTTCAGGATACTGTAGCTCCGCAAAGAGCACGTATCAAAGAGATTAAAGATAGCATTGAAGCAATGGCTATCGACGAACGCGAAAAAAGCTGGAGCGAGGTTGATAAACTTGAAAAAGAGATTACAGCTAAACTTGAGGAGGTTCTTACCGAATCAATACATGAAGTGTTCGCTATTGTAAAGAATACGGGATATAGATTTTCTCAGGTTGAGGAGATTGTGGTTACGGCTACAGATTTCGACAGGGAACTGGCTGTAACTAAAGATTTTGTTACCATTGATGGAGATAAGGCTATATTTAAAACGTCATGGCTTGCCGGAGGTAATATGATGCGTTGGGATATGACACACTACGATGTACAGTTGTTTGGTGGTGTCGTATTACATAAAGGAAAAATCGCTGAGATGGCTACAGGTGAGGGTAAAACACTTGTGGCAACACTACCGGTATTCCTTAATGCACTTACACGCAATGGGGTACACGTTGTAACTGTCAATGATTATCTGGCAAAACGTGACTCTGAATGGATGGGACCGCTATATATGTTTCACGGTCTTTCTGTAGATTGTATTGATAAACATCAACCAAACTCAGAGGGAAGAAGAAAAGCTTACGAGGCAGATATTACATTTGGGACAAATAACGAATTTGGTTTCGACTACCTTCGTGATAATATGGCAATTAATCCAAAAGACCTTGTACAACGTCCGCACAACTATGCTATCGTGGATGAGGTTGACTCTGTATTGATTGACGACGCGCGTACGCCGCTTATCATATCTGGTCCGGTGCCAAAAGGTGAAGACCAGATGTTTGAAGAGTTTTGTCCGCGTGTAGAAGTTCTTGTAAAAGAGCAGAGAATAAATGCTACAAAACTTCTTGCTGAAGCTAAACAGAAAATGGCTTCTTCAGATGCTAAAGTAAAAGAGGAAGGTGCTCTTCTTTTATACCGTTCTTATAAAGCATTTCCACGAAATAACGCTCTTATCAAATTCCTTAGTGAGCCTGGTATTAAAGCTCAGATGCTAAAAACTGAGGAGTTTTATATGGCTGAGCAGAATCGTCAGATGCATATCGTGACAGATCCACTTCTTTTTGTTATTGATGAGAAGGTTAAGAGTATCGAGCTTACAGATAAAGGTATCGATATGCTTACCGGCAGATCTGATGACCCTGAGTTCTTCGTGCTTCCGGATATCGGTTCTCAAATGTCAGAGCTTGAAGGCAATAAAACTATGCCAGACGAAGAGAAAGCGGCTAAAAAAGACGAGCTTATGCAGAATTACTCTGTTAAAGCGGAACGTGTGCATACAATCAATCAGTTGCTTAAAGCATATACAATGTTTGAAAAAGACGTTGAGTATGTGGTAATGGATAACAAAGTTAAGATTGTTGACGAGCAAACAGGCCGTATTATGGAAGGTCGCCGTTATTCTGACGGTCTACACCAGGCAATAGAGGCTAAAGAGAGCGTAAAAGTTGAAGCTGCAACTCAGACATTCGCTACTATCACGCTACAGAATTACTTCCGTATGTACAATAAACTTTCGGGTATGACCGGTACGGCGGAAACTGAAGCAGGTGAATTTTGGGATATCTATAAACTTGACGTTGTAACTATACCTACTAACCGTGGTATAGCACGTAACGATATGAATGACCGCGTTTATAAAACTAAACGTGAGAAATATACAGCGGTGATCGAAGAGATCAGTCATCTTGTAGAAGCAGGACGTCCGGTTCTTGTTGGTACAACTTCGGTTGAGATTTCAGAGCTACTTAGCAAGATGCTTACAATGCGTAAGATCAAGCATAATGTACTTAACGCGAAACTACACCAGAAAGAAGCTGATATTGTAGCTCTTGCCGGACAGGCAAGTACAGTAACGATTGCCACTAATATGGCAGGTCGTGGTACAGACATCAAGCTATCTAAAGATATTAAAGATGCAGGTGGTCTTGCTATAATCGGTACTGAAAGACACGAATCAAGACGTGTGGACAGACAGCTTCGCGGTCGTGCCGGTCGTCAGGGAGATCCGGGTTCTTCAATTTTCTTCCTTTCTCTTGAGGATGATCTTATGCGTCTGTTCTCTTCTGAACGTATCGTTAAGATTATGGATAAACTTGGTTTTGAAGAGGGAGAAGTGCTTGAGCACAAAATGATTTCTAACGCTATCGAAAATGCCCAGAAAAAAGTAGAAGAAAATAACTTCGGTATTCGTAAACGCCTTCTTGAATATGATGACGTTATGAATGCACAACGTGAAGTTATCTATACAAAACGTAAACATGCGCTTATGGGTGAGCGTATCGGCATTGATATCATGAATATGATATATGATGCGGCACGCGCCATCGCTGAAGAGTATGGAGATGTAAATGATTACGAAGGAATGCAGCTTGAGGTATTCAGGGTATTTGCAGTCGAAATGCCATTTGTTCAGGATGAAATGAAAGGCTTAAAGATAGACGATATTGCTGATAAGCTTTACGATGCGGCTATTGCTGCATTTAAAACAAAATGCGATAGACTTGCAGAGATAGCAAATCCGGTTATTGAGAAGTTCTTTGAGTCAAATCCAGGCATTTCAGATGAGATGATGATTATGGTACCTATAACAGACGGACATCGTGTATATAATATACCTTGTAATCTAAAAGAGGCACATGAATCAGAGTCTAAGTCAATTATTAAATCATTCCAGAAATCTATTCTGCTTAATGTTATTGATGAAGCGTGGAAAGAACATCTTCGTGATCTTGACCAGTTGCGCCAGTCTGTACAGAATGCGTCTTATGAGCAAAAAGATCCTCTTTTGATCTACAAACTTGAATCATTTGGTTTGTTTAAAACAATGATTGACAATGTAAACAGAAGAGTGGTAACTATATTGATGCGTGGACAGATACCTGTAAGAGAACCAGAAGAGGTAAAAGAAGCTCCAAAAGAGGTTCATCAGGACTACAGCAATATGAGAACTGACAAACAACAGATTAACGGAACAGGTGTTGGCGCTGCTCAACAGGCAGCAGATCGGAAGAGCACACGTCTGAACTCCAGTCACCGCTCATTATCTCG
>CAMTOT010000007.1 GCA_947074165.1 uncultured Bacteroidales bacterium | reverse complement strand
GAGGATAGATCAGATAAAAGAGTTTTTTTTATTCAAGCAGAAGACGGCATGCGAGATAATGAGCAGTGACTGGAGTTCAGACGTGTGATCTTCCGATATTAAGCGGAGAATAGTAATGAAAGCGAAGCTGTTACTATAAATATATTTCTAAGCATATTGTATATGATGATTAATTGGCATAAAAATAATAAAAAAATTTAAAAATAATGATAAATATTGTTTTGTAATTGGTAAGATATCTATTTTGTTGGTTGAAATAAGAAAAAATATTATTTATTAAATATTGTTTATAAAAAATGTATTAAAATAAGAACATGTTGTGTGTTATATTGTTAGTATAGTGTAAATATACATAAATATATCTTAACTAATTAATTATGAAAAAATCGAATATTGATTTGTACACAAGGATATTCTTCTTTTTTATTATTTCATTTTTTCTTTTATCTGTATTATCCGTATCAACTTCGCCGTTGTATAGTAGTGTAGGTTCTGAATCTGCGATATTTAAGATTATGGGTGAAGCGATATTAAATGGCAAAATTCCGTACGTCGATATATACGATAATAATTTACCTCTTATATTCTATATTAACTCAATCGGAATTAAGATAAGCCAGACACACGGACTATTTATTTTACAGACTATCTCTCTCACTATATCTTTAAGTTTAATATATAGCTTAGCGCGACTTTTTACGTCAACGCGTATCTCTTCTTTTATAATACTTATTACGCTCGTGTTATTCAGCGCTATGGTAGAGGAGGGTAACTCCGGCGAAGAATGGATACTTCCTTTTATATCACTCTCTCTGTATCTTACATTCAGGTATGAGAAAGAACAGGATATAGACAATAAAATAAATGCATATATATGTGGCATGTGCTTAGGTGTAGTTATGTTTATTCATGTCGGAGCGACATTGCTGATGTTGGGTATACTATCAGGATATATAATAGTCTATCTTGACAAAGGGAATATTAAGAAGACCCGCCGATATATAGTGTCTTATATAGTCGGGGCATTGACCTTCTCTTTTCCTTTTGCTATGTGGCTATACTCTATCGGTTCGCTTCAGGAGATGATTGCGCCTGAGTTTATATTCGCGGCAATTACAAATAACTATTTCCAACAGAATATATCATTCATATTTCTACCCATATCATTGTTCTTATATATAACAGGGATATTTATTTGTTATGTAGTCATTGAGAAAAAACATCTTGCCATGCATCTTAGCCGTAGATTCAGATATATAATTATGACAGTTACAATCTTTACGATTGTGCCTCTCATTGTGGCAGACAAAGCTAATTCATATATAATAATAATACCTTTCGTGGCTTTCGTATTATCAATGATATACAGGACGGATGAAATAAAACAGCCTTTTATACCTGCCCTTGCCATTATGCTGCCATTTACGATACCTATGTTTGGTCAAATAAAAGATGTATCAATTAACATGATTGATAACTCATATACAGATAAAATATATTGTAGTCAACTTGAGAGTCTTGCGGATGAGATACCCGCTTCGGAAAGAGATAATATATATAACATCAACTTAAAAGAAGAAGGGCTTGCGTTTTTCACTTACAATAAAATAACCCCATGCAATAAGTACCTTATTAAAAATACGGATAATAATACCTCCTCATTATTTAATGATACATTCTCAGACCCGCTTTGGTTGGTCTGTGAGGAGCATTATGACAACAGTGATAATCCCGCGTTTAATAATTATACTTTAGTTTCGGCCATTAATATAGATAGCGTAAATACACGCGCTATCATGCCAAAGAGGATCGCTATATATAAACTAAAAAATATACCTTCGCTTACATGTAGATAACATAAAACAATAATATCCGATACCTTTTCAAGAATCTTCCATATACATAAGATAAAAGAGTAATAACAAAAAAGAGGCTGTCTGACAATAAAATGTTCAGACAGCCTTTTTTTTGTTATTACCCTTTCTATTTATATACATGAAAGGTAAATCAAAAATATCCTAACTAAACCTATATGTGCAACGGCTGTTGCCGATATCGGCAACGGGCGTTGCTGACTTTGGAATCAGCTGATTCCAAAGTCGGAATCAGCGGTTGCACTTTCCGGCAACCGTTGATTCATATATAGTATTAGTTGGGAGATTTTTGATAGAGGGTATCGGACATAAAAAAAAAAGCGACATTGTCAGAGTATTACACCCTGCAATGTCGCTTTTCAAATAGCTATATTTTAAAAATTATCCTTTAGCCTTGTATGCCATAGCATAAAGTCTCATCTGTTTTACCATGCTTAGCAAACCGTTACTACGCGTAGGAGACAAATTCTCTTTAAGACCGATTTTGTCAATAAAATACAATTCCGATTCAAGTATCTCATCGGGAGTATGATCAGACAAAACTGAAATCAATAGTGAAACGATACCTTTTACTATAACAGCATCACTTTCTGCTTTAAAATGGACTTTACCATCATTATAGTCCGCCTGAAGCCATACTCTACTCTGACATCCTTCAATCAGGTTTTCCGGAGTTTTATATTTTTCATCAAGCGATTCAAGCGAGTTACCAAGATCAATAAGCATAGCGTACTTATCCATCCAGTCATCCAGTGAAGAGAAGTCCTCTATCACATTATCCTGTAGTTCATTAATAGTCATAATAATAATATATTTATTATTTCTCTTTATATATAATATTCGTAACGACCTCACCTACCATTTTCAATGTAGATGGATCGATTTTATCAATTGTATCATCTACCGTATGCCAGTACGGATAAAAACTTGTGCCGTCTTCGAGATGTATAATATCAATGCTTGGAATCCCAGCCATTGTATTTACATAATAATGATCGTCATTTATGGCGCCGGCTTCATTGTTAATAAAATAATCGGAATAGCCCAGATTGGCAGCCTCATTCCACACCTTATTTAATACAGAAGGCGCGAAATATGAAGAAAAATACTCTTTGGGAAACTTTGGATTGGATGCACCAACCATATCAAGAAGGATACCGTATTTCGCTGAGTAACCCGGTCTGTGTGGACGGCGAGCCCAGTATTGCGTACCTAAAGCCCATGTATTTTCTTTATGAGGTCCTTTATAGAATTCCGGCGTACCGTAATCTTCCGCATCAAATAATATTATATCTACACCGACATCCGGCAGTTGTTTACTCATAAGACGCGCTATCTCAAGAAGTACACCGACGCCGCTTGCTCCGTCATTTGCTCCTGGCACGGGCTTTCTATGATTATCCGGATTGGGATCATGGTCGGCAAATGGTCGCGAATCCCAGTGAGCGAAAAGCAAGACTCTCTTACTTGCCTGCGGATTAAATTCCGCGATTATATTTTTCGCGTTAAGCGGAGTGCCGTCATAAGCAGACAAGACCATGTCTTGCTCTATCACATTAGCCCCTCGCGACTGAAGTTGACTTACAAGCCATTGAGCACACTGCTGATGCTCTTTAGTGTTGGGGATACGAAAACCAAAATCCATTTGTTTTGCCACATAAGAATATGCCGAATCGGCATTAAAAGATGGAACAGTCACATTTTCTGACTTTACGGCTACGGTAACGGATTTTTTCTCTCCCGAACCGGCACATGAAAGAATTGTCTGTGTAAACAATAATCCTAATAGTATATTACGCATCATAAAAGTTTAAATCAGTGCCTGACAAAGATACATTTAATTCGGCAATAACACCTTCGGGCATAGGAAAATTAGATGATGTATGCCCCGTAGGGAACCCAAATACTATAGGGAAATCGTATCCGTCGACATGTCGTCTTATCATCTCATTTATTGACTCTGGCATATCGGTGTCTTTCGGAATATCGGTAAACTCACCTACTATCATACCCGATATCCGGTCAAATATGCCCGACAGTTTTAAAGAATATATCATTCGCTCTATTTTATAAGCAGACTCACCTATATCTTCGATAAAAAGTATTGCGCCATCATAATTGAAGTCGTACTCAGAGCCGTGTAAAGCTGAAAAGACTGCTATATTACCACCGCAGAGATGTCCTCTTGCTTTTCCATGACGATTTAATGATTTATTCTCATTAGATGTTTTAATGTGATAATTTATTGAACCGACACCTTCCGTAAGGAGTTTCAGCAAATAATGTGAGGACTCATTATGTGGAGTTTCCGCCAGATGTTTACACATGGGGGAATGAAGACTCGCTACGCCGGCATTATTAAAATGAGCATGCAGCAGGGTTATATCGCTATAACCGATAAGCCACTTGGGGTTGTTGTATATAATACTATGTGGGATACTCTCTATAAGCTGCACAGAGCCATATCCGCCGCGAGAGCACAATATAGCTTTAGTCTCTTTATCATTTATTGCTGATATAATATCATCGATACGCTGCTGCGCTGTACCGGCATATCGACCGTATCGGTTAAGTGCATTGCCGGCTATCTCTACACGAAACCCCCACTCTTCTATTTGAGACTGTGCTTTTATTACAATATCACGGTCTACATAACCTGCCGGAGAAACTATTGTTATCTTATCTCCTGTCTTCAGGCATTCTGGTATAATATTACTCATATATATAATCTGGCATTTCAGGCATAGCGCCTTTCTGACTACAGACATACGAAGAAACGTTTACGGCAGTCTTATGCGCGTCTTTAATAGTCTTTCCTTTTAGTAATGACACACAAAATGAAGCTGTAAAAGAGTCGCCGGCACCTACCGTGTCTTTAACATCGACTACAGGCGTGTTGACATAAGATATATCTTTATCAGCAAAAACATAGCTGCCTTTTGCCCCGCAGGTAAGAATCACAAGTTTTAAATTGAACATATTAAGAAGGTTCAGGCAATACTCTTCATAACACTTTAAATCATAGTTATGCATCTTTGCCAAAATCTTAATTTCGTCATCATTAATTTTTAGAATATTGCACTTATTCAGCGAATTCTCGATTATCTCATTATTATAATAATGCTGACGTAAATTTATATCAAAAACCTTATATACCCCTTTATCATTTGACATTGCGTCAAGAAATTTATGTATAGTCTCTCTTGACCTTGCGCTTCTTTGGGCAAGCGAACCAAAACACACTAAGCGTGTATTTACTGCCAGCTGCTCCAATTCATCGGTAAACGAAATATTGTCCCATGCGACACTTTCTTTTATCTCGTATTCAGGTACACCATCATTATCTAAACGCACAGAGACCTCTCCCGTAGGAAAATCTACCCGCTCAATCACACCGTCAAGATTATGCAGCTTAAATTGCGCAACTATATCATCACCCGGATAGTCATTTCCAACCGCCGTAGCAATCTTGCATGGCAGCCCCATACGAAGCACGTGATACGCAAAATTGGCAGGTGCACCGCCAAGTCTTTTACCGTCAGGAAGAAGATCCCAAAGTGATTCACCTATCCCTACTACATAAGTACCCATAATATTATGTTTTATTTTATAATGTGTTATTCAGCAAAAAAGTTCTGCGTGTACAATATTAATATCAATCATAGATATTATTGTATAGAGAATCGTTCAAATATATATGAAATACATTCAATCTGAATATACGCTATAAATATATAGTATATTTTTATTTATCTTGCGCCTACCGTAGCTTAAGATTCTCAACACGCTGTTATTAAATAAGATATACCATGAAAAGATTTACACTCCTATTAGCATCATTTATTTTGCTGAATCCGTTTTATTCTTTGTACTCAGCGGAGAATGAATGTGAAGTATTTAAAGTATCTAATCCAGATTATAAGTCAAGTCCATTAACCGGTGTGACAAGAGATAACTGGTATGAGATGGCACAATACATGTTGGAAGGCGCGTTTAGTTATATTAATAATATAGACGATGTAATGAAATTCCCCAAACAACATGACAAGACCTATCCACATAATAAAAGCGGTGAGGTGACTGAGATACTTGAGGGGTTGTGTCGTACGCTTTTTGTCGCTACACCATTGTTAGACCGTGATCCAAATCTGGTGATTAATAATATACCGGTAGCGGAGTATTACCGCCATCATATTATTAAGCTGACTGATCCGGATAGCCAGACATATATTAAGCACCGAAACGGAGGAGGTCCGAGTCAGATACTCGTTGAGTTTGGCGCGCTGTCTATATCGCTTTCACTTGCTCCTGATGTTTTATGGAACCCTATTCCAAAGGCTGAAAAAGATAAGATCGCAAGTTTAATGATAAGCTATGGCGACGGTCCTACAGTAAACTCAAACTGGCGCTTCTTCAATATTTTTGTACTTAGCTTTTTTAAAGAACAGGGGTATGAAATAAATGAAGATTGTCTGAAAGAGAATCTTGATAAAGCGCTTGCTTTCTATCGCGGACAAGGTTGGTATAATGATGCTCCGGCTTATGATTATTATAGTATGTGGGCATTTCAGATGTATGGCCCGCTTTGGGCTAAGCTTTATGGTAATAAATATTATCCTGACTATGCTCAAAAAATTAATGACAACCTTATTGATCTTGCCGACAACTATCCATACATGTTTAGTAAATCAGGACATATTAATATGTGGGGACGCAGTATAGCGTACAGATATAGCGCGGCAGTACCATTTCAGATGCTTGCGGTAAGCGGAGCCAAAGACGTTAATTACGGATGGCTTAGATATATATCCTCTTCTACGCTGATGCAGTTTTTCGGGAATGAAGATTTTATGCAGGAACGCGTACCGACTTTAGGTTTTTACAAACCATTTGAACGTTCTACTCAAATATATAGCTGTCGCGGCAGTGTATACTGGAGCGGAAAAATATTTATGCCACTTGTTTTATTAGATGAGAATAATCCATTCTGGACTTCGGTAGAGAATGAGGGACCATGGGTAGATAAACTAAAAAAAGGGAATGTTTACAACAAATTTCAGAATGGCTCAAATCTGCTTATCACTAATTACCCGAATAGCGGTGCATCAGAAATGCGCTCATGGTGTCATGAGCCGGTTGCTAAAGACTGGCAAAAATTCAGAAGTAGCGAGAACTACAATAAGCTCTCATACAATACTGAATTTCCATGGATGGCAGATGGGGAAAATGGTGAGATATCTATGAATTACGGTATCAGAAATAAAAAAAATGAATGGGAAGTATTGCGACTATATACATTTAAAAGTTTTGACGACGGTATATATCGACGAGACGCGGTGCTGGAAACAGATAGTAATGTAAAGCTACAGCTCGCGGATATTATGCTTCCTGACGGGATATTGCGCGTTGATAAGGTAAGTGTAGCATCCCCTACCGATATAAGACTCGGACACTACTCTCTTGCCGAACTTAAAGACAGCAATACGTACACGCAAAAGAGATCAGGCAAATACAAATCTCATATCATTTCTAACAATGAATATTCACTTGCGCTTACTCCAATCTCCGGGTGGAGTGCTGTAGAGAATATCTGCGTGAGTGAACTTCACCCAGTCACAGATAAATGTAATGTACTCATAGCCGAAGATAAAATTGATAATAGTGAGATATATGTTACTCTTTTATTGTGGAAGAAGGGGAAAAAGCAACTAAGCAAAAATGAGTTAGTACCGGTAAAAAAGGTACAAATATCGAATGATAAGAGATCAGTATCAGTCACACTAAATGACAATACTGTAAAGATCGTAAACTTTGAATAAAAGACAATTTACTAATATTATGCTAAAAACAGGAAAAGTATCAAAGATCCTTATTTCAGGAATTTTATCGGGTGTCGCGATGTTTTCGCCTATATCCGTGAATGCTCAGAATAAGTTTGAAACAGGAAACAAAACATTTATGCTTAACGATAAACCATTTATTGTGAAAGCAGCCGAGATTCACTATCCGCGTATACCCAAGGAGTATTGGGAGCACCGCATTGAGATGTGTAAGGCACTTGGGATGAATACGATTTGCATATATAACTTCTGGAATATTCATGAACAGACAAAAGACAATTTTGATTTTACGGGACAAAATGATGTAAGAGAGTTTTGCAGGCTGGCACAGAAACACGGAATGTATATAATAGTGCGTCCCGGACCATATGTTTGCGCCGAGTGGGAAATGGGCGGCCTGCCCTGGTGGCTTCTGAAAAAGAAAGATATCCGTCTGCGCACCGGTGATGAATATTTTCTTGAGCGCACAAAAATTTATCTTAAAGAGATAGGTAAGCAGCTTGCGGATATGCAGATTGACAATGGCGGAAATATAATAATGGTCCAGGTAGAAAACGAGTACGGGTCGTATGCTACTGACAAAGATTATATATCTACGATACGTGATATACTTATTGAATCGGGATTTAATAAAGTGCCGCTTTTTCAGTGTGACTGGGCTTCAAACTTTAAAAACAATGCTCTCGACGGTCTTGTATGGACTATCAATTTCGGCACGGGCGCTAATATCGGTAAACAGTTTGAAGAGCTAAAACGTGTAGCACCCGAGTCACCGCTTATGTGTAGTGAATACTGGAGCGGATGGTTTGACCACTGGGGCAGAAAGCACGAAACTCGCGACGCATCAAAAATGATTGACGGTCTGAAGGAGATGCTTGAGAATAACATCTCATTTAGTCTGTATATGACTCACGGAGGTACGACCTTCGGACATTGGGGCGGCGCAAATTCTCCGGCTTATACGGCTATGTGTTCTTCTTATGATTATGACGCGCCGATAAGTGAAGCGGGATGGACTACGGAGAAGTATTTCGCACTTAGGGATATGATGAGCGACCACCTTCAGGAAGGGGAATCAATGTTAGATATTCCTCAGTCAAAACCTATAATACAAATCCCGGAAATTCGATTTACGGAGTATGCTCCGCTTTTTGAAAATCTGCCTTCGCCCGTTAAGACAAAGGATATAAAACCAATGGAGGATTTTGACCAGGGATGGGGTTCTATATTGTACCGCACTACTCTGCCTACTGCCGTCAACGAGGAGACGACTTTGTATATAGATGAAGCATGTGACTGGGCACAGGTATATATTGACGGCGAGTTAATAGGCAGACTTGACAGACGTAAAAGACAAAAGCACCTGAAGCTGCCTGTATGTAAGAAAGGCGCACAACTTGATATTCTTGTTGAGGCAATGGGGCGCGTAAACTTCGGCACTGCCATCCATGACCATAAAGGCATTACAGCTAAGGTGGAACTTATTGATAAAAAAGGGAACAGGGAGCTTAAAAACTGGCAGGTATATAATCTTCCTGTTGATTACGAATTCACAAAGAATAAAAACTTTAAGTCGTTTACTAATACTGAAGAGATGCCCGCTTATTACAGGGCTACATTCAATATCGATAGTCCCGGCGATGTATTTCTTGATATGCAGACATGGGGTAAAGGTCTTGTTTGGGTAAACGGCATATCGATAGGTCGTTTTTGGGAGATTGGTCCTCAACAGACTCTCTATATGCCCGGATGCTGGCTTAAGGAGGGAGAGAATGAAATAATCGTATTAGATATGAAAGGTCCATCTGGTAGTATCATAAGAGGAGTGAGAGAACCAATACTTGATATGTTAAGACAAGAAGAATCTATACTACACAGGGTAAAAGGGGAAACACTTGACCTTTCGGCTGACAAACCGATTGCAGGAGGAGTGCTTGACCCAGGCAACGGATGGAAAAATATATCTTTCGACAAAACCACTAAAGCAAGATATATATGTATAGAGGGCTTAAGTGTGAATGATAACAACAAACGTCTTGCCATAGCTGAGATGTATCTGATAGGATCTAATGGAAAGGATCTGTCAAGAAACGACTGGAAAATTATCTATGCCGACAGCGAAGAAATTAAATCGGGGAATAATACAGCAGAGAAGGTTTTTGACCTACAAGAGTCTACATTCTGGATGAGCACTGACAAAGAGTCAACACATCATATAGTGATTGACTTAGGCGAAGTGACGGATGTAAAAGGAATAAGACTTCTGCCACGCGCTGAGGAGGGAGCACCGTCTTCTCTCAAAGAGTATAACATTTATACTAAAGAAGATCAGTTCAGCATAGTAAAAATGTAGTCTTATTTTTCGATTAAGCACAAAATAAAGGGGAATATCCATGATGGACATTCCCCTTTATTTATACTATCATTATATCAGATATAAATATCTATATTAATTATAGAGCGTTCTCTTTAATAAGGTACTCTGCAATCTGAACCGCGTTAAGAGCTGCACCTTTTTTAATCTGATCTGAAACACTCCAGAAAGTAAGACCGTTTTCATCGCAAAGATCTTTGCGGATACGTCCTACATAAACCGGATCTTTACCTGCTATATCAAGAGGCATAGGGTAAACTTTGTTTTCAGGTTCGTCCATCAGGATAACACCGTTAGCTTTAGAGAAAGCTTCACGAGCCGCTTCCGGAGAGATTGGCTGTTCGGTCTCAATCCATGTAGACTCAGAGTGAGCTCTCATTACAGGAACACGTACACATGTAGCGCTCACTTTAATATCAGAGTGCATAATCTTACGTGTCTCATGGAACATTTTCATCTCCTCTTTAGTATAAAGATTGTCAGTGAAAACGTCAACCTGAGGGATTAGATTGTAAGCAAGCTGATAAGCAAATTTCTCTACTGTCGGCTTTTCGTTATTCTGAATCTGCTCATATTGTTTTACAAGCTCATCCATAGCAGTTGCACCTGCACCGCTTGCAGCTTGATAAGTTGATACATGTACTCGTTTGATATGAGAAATCTCCTCAAGTGGCTGAAGAGCTACCACCAACTGAATCGTAGTACAGTTAGGGTTAGCGATAATACCGCGTGGACGGTCTTTTGCATCCTCACCATTAACCTCAGGCACAACCAAAGGCACATCATTATCCATACGGAAAGCGCTTGAGTTGTCAATCATCACAGCTCCATGTTTGGTAATTGTTTCAGCAAATTCTTTAGACGTACCTGCACCTGCAGAAGTAAAGGCGATATCAACACCCTTAAAATCATCATTGTGTTTTAACTCTTTTACTACGATATCCTGTCCACGGAAGTTATAGACTGAACCGGCACTACGAGAAGAACCGAATAGAAGAAGCTCGTCCATCGGGAAGTTTCTTTCGTCAAGAACGCGAAGGAATTCCTGTCCAACTGCTCCACTAACACCAACAATTGCTACTTTCATTTGTTTATATAATAGATTAATATGTTACGTTGTTGTTTTGTTTATTCTTTAATTAATGAATATTCATTTCCGCTTAATGTAATGTAATAATATGCATTCTATAAATAGCACAAGATGAAAGATCTAATATTAAGAATAACAGGCGCAAAAATAATAACATTATCTAAGATTTTTGTAAGTAAGAAGAAGTTTTTTTTAGCATTTATCTTCATATTCTCACAATTTTATGCATATCCGCAATTTTATACGGTGTTTGATTCTGAAGATTTGCCACAATGCTGGATAGGCGACAGAGATAAATTTATTGTAGATGAGATATACGGTTTGAGACTCTATGACGCTGATTTAATAACTAAATCTGTTCAGGTAGTAGAGTATACAGCTCTATTATCAGCACCTTACAATATCTTTGAAAATAATAAATGGGAATTCAACGTATTGCTAAATTTCAATCCCTCCGCATACAATTATGTAAAAATATTTATTTACACAGGAGATGTTGCCGACACTGAATCTGAAGAATCTCTATATATTCTTATGGGCGGCAGTAAAGATGAGGTATCTCTGTATCATAATAAATCAGGTGTAAAAACAAAAATATGTGGAAAAGAGGGCATCCTTAATCAGAATTATTCATTTATATCGATTGGGTTATATAAAGAGAAAAATGATAGCTGGGTTCTGGTATATAATGTGAATGATGGGGATTTCGCAGGTCAGGAGAGCGGATCAGTGGCTATGCAAATGACCCGATCTTCTTTTATTTCTCTGTTTTGCAACTATACCAAGACTAATAATGGTAAGTTTTATTTCGGTTCTGTTTTATCTGAAAAAATTGATTCAGATGATAGCGGGAGTGATGGTAAAGATGAAATTGGCGGAGGTGATGAGGGCGGTCAGGGAGGAGAAGACGGCAACGGTGATGGTGATGGTGATGGTGAAAATAACGATAAAACAGAATATTACATACCTTCTGAGCACGGAGATATAATTATATCAGAAATTATGGCAAATCCAAAAGGCGCTCCCTCATTGCCGGAAGTAGAATATATTGAGATATACAATAGACTTGACACCGACATCACTCTAAGCCGGTCTGCTTTTTATTATGATAATAAAAGATATACACTACCCGACTCTGTGGTGGGGGCAAATAGTTACAGAGTAATCTGTAAAGCGCAATATACAGCGTTAATGCCTGACCCGGTAAATACAATACCTCTCGCGGGATTTCCTATTCTCGCAAATACAGGAAAAGAGATTGGCATCATAAGTCAATATGGTGACACTTTGCACTCAGTATGCTATAATGAATCTTTGTATAAAGACAAAACGAAAAAGGCAGGAGGTTGGTCATTAGAAATGAAGGATACTGAAAAATATAATGACGGAGAAGATAACTGGGGAGCGTCAAAAGACCCTTCGGGAGGAACTCCGGGATTTATCAACAGTTACATATCCGATATATCTGATAATGAAAATATACTTGCAACAGATTCACTAAGAACAGGTCTGTGGCTTATAAATAAACAATTATCTTTGCATAGTAATCAGACATATAATGATCTTATATTCGGTTATCGTTTTGCGGAAGAAGTGTATAAAGCTAACATACGTATGTATAGCAAGAATGGTCGTATGATATGGGAAATATTGCATGAAGAAGAGCTTGATGCGGAAGGTGTATACAATGCAGGAAAGGCTGATTGTATATCTGACAACGGAGCACCCGGTATCTATATATTATATACGGAAATAATATCCCCTAACGGAAAACCGGAAAAGAAAAAAGAGGTATTAGTGATAGTTCCTTAACTTTTCACATGTTTAGTAATACTTTCTTTTACAAATTTATTATATTGTCGAAGAGAGCATTTATTGTTATTAGTATTTAAACTTCCCGTGCCGATGGAGTCTTTAGATTCGCTATTTGATATACCGTTTACAAATCCGACATTAATCTTTTTTATTGTGCTGGCTATAATATTGCTGGCACCTATTGCTTTACAGAAAATAAGGGTTCCGCATATAATAGGACTTATTCTTGCAGGAGCTCTGATAGGGCCAAACGGTACCGGTATACTACTGAGAGATACGAGCTTTGAGCTTTTCGGAAAAGTGGGGCTCTTATATCTAATGTTTCTGGCAGGGCTTGAAATGGATATATTTGATTTTAAAAAGAACGGAAAAAAAGGCGTCTTCTTCGGATTATGTACCTTCTCAATACCAATGATTATCGGGACACTGACCGGAATATATCTATTAAAATTCTCTACGGTCACATCTATACTACTCGCAAGTATGTTTGCATCGCATACGCTTGTGTCTTATCCGATAGCAAGCAGATATGGTGTAACAAAAAACCGGGCTGTAACGATAACTATAGCAGGTACGATTATAACTGATATTCTCGCGCTATTAATACTTGCTGTTATAACAGGTATGTATAAAGGGGAACTTAACGCTTTCTTCTGGCTAAAATTCGGATTGAGTCTCGTCATATATCTTATCATCTTATTTTGGGCTTTTCCGCATCTTATCAAATGGTTTCTGCGTAAATATGATGATAATGCGACTCAATTTATTTTTGTACTCGCGCTTGTGTTTTCGGCGGCTTTCGGCGCTGAACTGGCAGGTCTGGAGGGTATCATAGGGGCATTCCTTGCCGGTGTTATTTTAAACAGATATATACCATCGGTATCTCCGCTTATGAATAGAATTGAGTTTGTGGGTAATGCTTTTTTTATACCTTATTTCCTTATCGGTGTTGGTATGCTCGTTGATTTCAAGGTTCTTTTCAGAGGTCCGGAAGCACTGCTTGTAGCTGTAAGTATGTCTGCTATCGCGACGTTTTCAAAATGGCTGGCAGCTGTTATCACTCAGAAAACATTTAAGATGAAACATACGGAACGTATGTTGATGTTCGGGCTTAGTAACGGTCAGGCAGCAGCTACACTTGCGGCCGTACTGATAGGCTACAATATAATAACAGGAGTTACGGCAAGCGGTGAGGCTATAAGACTACTAAATGAGAATATCCTTAATGGTACTATTATAATGATTCTTGTGACTTGCACAATCAGCTCTATTGCGACTGAAAGCGCGGCAAGAAATATAGCAACACAAAGAGCTGAACCTGCAGAAATAAGCGAAAAAACATTTGAAGAAAAAATACTTATACCGATTGCTAATCCGTCAACGATAGAGAACCTTGTTAATCTTGCTCTGCTGATGAAAAGTAAGGTTAAGAAAACACCGCTATACGCACTCTCTGTTTCGGTGGATATGTTTGACAATAATAGCACCAATGAGAATTCAGCCAAGAATCTTAATAAGGTAGCACAACTCGCATCGGCGGCAGACACCCATGTTAATACATTATCAAGATATGACGTAAATGTGGCTTCCGGAATAATACATACAGTAAAAGAAAATGATATCTCGGATGTGGTTATGGGCTTTCACTATAAGGCTAATATTGGTGAGACTTTTTTCGGACCTATGACTCAGAATATATTGCGCAGCGTAAACAGAATGGTGCTTATTTTTCGTACTCTGACTCCGGTTAATGCTATCAATAAAATGGTTGTAGCAATACCCGCTAAGGCCGAATATGAGATCGGCTTCCCTCGCCTTATTGATCGTATAGCAAACATATCAACTCAATGTGGCTGCAGAGCTATTTTTTATACAAACGAAAACACCGAAGCGGCAATACAAAGTCTTATTAAAGTAAAAAGATACAGATTTCGTGCGGAATTTAAACCATTGGGAAATTGGGATGATTTTCGTTCGTTAAAGAATATAATAAATGCTCACGATTTATTTATTCTTGTGTCGGCACGCCCCACATCAATATCTTACCACAGTACTTTCGACAGACTACCATACATACTGGGACATGATTTTAAAGATACGAATCTGCTTGTAATATATCCCGAGCAGTTTGGATACCGTAACGAAAGCTTATTTTCTGTCGCTGACCCTCAGTCTAACGATCTTCAGAAGATGTATCCGAAATTGGGTATATCTCAAAAATGGATCAAAGATTTAATCAACAAAAAGAACAAAGAGTAATTCGCAAGTGTTTTAAATCTGAGGAACTGATTTAAAGCACGGAGTATGATTATTGGATTTGATGCAAAAGGAGCGGCACTGAATAGTTGTGAGGTTGGAGATTATGGACGACAGACCATTGATATTGTATCTCGTGAGAACACTCTTAATAAACTTGTTTTGTTTACCCCACAGATACAAAACAACGCTTATTTTAACGACTTGCTTCTTCGGCAAAATATTTCTGCAGTAACCCCTACTACAGAATTTTCTAAGCGGTTTAAGTCAATGTGGCACAACCGCCTTATTAACCAGGAGATAACAGACAGTAAAGTTGATTTATACCACGGTCTGTGTAACGAACTGCCATTCGGTATAAAAGATACCGACGTAAAGACAATTGTCACTATTCATGATACTGAGTTTCTGTCGGGACACTCAGATAAACCTTACCTATTTAACTATTATCGGGATCTTAAGACGAAGTATTCTTGTGTTAATGCAGATAAGGTGATCGCAATAAGTAAGTCTATTAAAAATGACCTTATTCAGAATTATCAGATCAACCCCGATAAGATAGATGTCATTTATCAGGACTGCCATCCGCTTTATAAACAATACGTGTCTGAATTTGAGATAGACGAATTTATCAGAAGGCAAAACCTACCACATAAGTATATTCTTACTACATGCAGTAAATCTAAAAAAAGCAATATCGAGACTCTTCTTGAAGCGATGACATTGGTGAAAGGAAATATAGGATTGGTAATACGTGCCGAGGAGTCGCCATATCTTCTGTCAATAAGAAAAATGATTGATAAGAAAAAGTTACGCGGAAAGGTATTTATTATTACTTCTCTGCCACCTATATGTATACCTGCATTATACAAAGGTGCTATGCTATTTATATACCCTGCATTGCATGACAACTTTAGCTTTAGAGTATTAGAAGCAATAAACTGTGATCTACCGGTTATCTGCGGTACAAACTCAGGTATAAAGGAGGCAGCCGGTACGCAGTCTGTTTATTTTAATGAAATGGATTATTTCAAACTTGCTCAGGCAATTGATCTTCTTAGCGAAGATTATGACTTAAGAAATGATATAATAAATGACGGTAGGAAGTGGATACAAAAATTTTCTGTAAAGATTCAGTCAAGAGCAATAATGAAATGCTACTCAGAGATATTTGAATAAGGTCACCTTAGTTTTTATTAAGGTGGCTTAAATTGGTTAAGGTTAAGGTGAAGCTTATATTCTATTTTATATCTTTTGACTGCCGCTAAATTATTGTGCTATAAATATATTATAATCTTTTTTTAAGGATACTCTTATAATACATAGCCGCAAAAGGCGCATAAGGATAATGTTTCAGAAATTTCATTTTATATTTTTGATAAAAGTCGTTATCAAAAAATCTTGTTTTCCTTATTGATTTGTAGATAGAAGCTACCGCAAGAATTTTGACATCTTTGCGCAAAGGGGTCATGTTATGAATATGAATCTTAGCTCTTACTATCTCCTTTAGATTAATATGATTGACGGTATCGGATGTCACCTCATGGTGCTTTCTGTAATAGTTTAGTCTTTCAGGTATTCTTATCACGTCGCCTGACAATGCCATTTCGCCCCAAAATACCCAATCTCCGCAAAGATCATAATCGGTATAACAATCGGAAATAAAATCAAGGGCACTTTTACGAAATACAACCATACTCGCATTATATATACCGTTAGACTCAATCATATTATGATTAACAAAATCAATCCCGTTATAATATACATGAGATGGATTCGTATAATTAAGATTGTCGATTTGCGTATTACTTATACAATCTTCCGAATCCAAAAGATATGAGTCAGTATGACAAAATACACAATTTGGATGTTTCTCAAGCTCAGCAATACATCTGCCCAGAAATGAAGGATCAGCGTAATCATCACTCTCAGCGATCCATATATACTCTCCTTTTGCCATTATAAATCCTTTTTGCCATTGCACAAAAGGGTTAGATGTATTGTTATTTAATTTTATATGCGATACTCGTGGGTTGCCTGTATAACGGTTTATTATTTCATGATTATCAGCAAAAGAATAGTCATCGAGTATTATCAACTCAAAGTTCTGGTATGTCTGAGACAATATAGAGTCTATTCGCTGTGTCAGATTAACTGAGTGCTTATAATTGGGTAGAATAACAGAAACCATGTTATAACCGTTTTCGTTTACAGTTATAACATGGTCTGAGTATATAAAGTTGAGTTCTACGCGCTTTAATATTGCTTTATACAGCAGATTTAACGGTGGTCTTACTACTGTTAATCCAGGTGATTTTATGCCAAAGCATTTCAAGAGGACCTTTGGTATTTCGCTTAAACCAATAATTACTAAATAATATTTGAATCGCAAATATACCCATTGCCAAAATAAGGCTTAACGCCATACCCGCTTTAGGTGCAAGGTTCAGCCCGTAAGGCATAAATATAAGCATTCCCAAAAGAGACTGTGAAAGATAGTTAGTCAGACTCATCCGGCCATAGGTCCTCAATGATGAGCACATTGTCCTGAATTGTGTAAATCTCCAATACGATAATATAAATGAAGGTACTATTACAAATGTAAAGGCTAGTTTCTGCCACATATCAAATACTGATCCGGCATAGCTATCTTTAGTCAATCCCTGTATTGTGGCTATCGGAACATAGATGAAGGCGCTTATCATTAACACTTTCAACCAGAAATTTTTATTAAGGTCATTCTCTGCAAAACGATTTAGTTTCCCTGCCATATATCCTAAAAGAAACAATCCCCCGGTCTGAAACATTCGTCCATTCTCAACAGCCCACATAAAGCTTGCTTTCTGTCCTATCGTAAGATTGCCCTTTATGAAATCTAAAAAATTACCCTCTGTACTATATTTAAATATCTCACCATATAGAGGTCCGTTTAACTGATCAGCCTTGGATGCTCCTATAAAGTACATAGCCCACTCCATTGGCTGAAGCAGCATTATCACTGAGAGGATTGTAATAGATTTCATATCCCATTTTCTGACTACGAACAGCACTACTCCCATAATCGCATAAAGAAGAAGCACATCTCCCCCCGGGAATATCGAAGCATTTATACAAGCGAATACCACAAGCCACGCAAGCCTCCACAAAAATCTGAATCCGAAGTCACGTCCCTCTTTTTCTTGACTACGCTGCTGGATAAAGAAAGTCAGACCGAAAAGAAATGCGAATATTGCATATGACTTCCCGGCAAACATTGCGAATACCGTATCATGCACCATACCATTAAGTGTGTTTAACCACTCTGGCAATGTGGAAGAGTCGGGGTAAACAAAATACATAAAATGCTCTTGTGAATGTACTAGAAGGATCGCGAGCACCGCGAATCCACGTAAGGCATCGACTACGTCGAAACGGGATTTTGATTGAACTGTGTTATTCATTAGTATAGAATTAAAATAGATTTATACAAAAATAAAAAAAAAGAGCGATAGATACTAAGATCTACCACCCTCTCTCTGTTATTCTGAAATATTATCTTTTATTCTTTTAGAATCTTCTTCTGCGTTCAGTTCTTTTTCCTTCGCTATCGCGATCACGTCTTTCACGTTTCTCGTCACCGTATCCTCCGCGACGACCGTAACCTCTTTGTCCGCCGCCATCTGAAGAACGACGTCCGCGACCGTTATGATCTCTGCGACCTGAACTTGGTCCGTCTTTTTTATCTTGAGCAATCTCTACTGACACATCGCGTCCGTCAAAATCAGCTCCCTGAAGATCCTTAAGAACGAACTTAGAGCTTGCTTCCGGTACTTCGAAGAATGAGAAGTTCTGTAGCAAATCAATACGACCGATATCAACACGACTCTGTACATTTTTATTGATAAGTTCAATAAGACGCGCAGGAATCAAACCATCAGTTTTACCAAGATTGATAAATATTCTTGAGAATCCGTTTTCACCGCTTCTTGAACGACGACCTCTGTCGCTGCCCTGGCGATCAGAACCTCTTTCTGTACGACGAGTTTCATCTGGTACATCAAGCTCTTCAGCGTCACGGTAGTACTCGATAAGACGGTTGAACTCAAGTGATACAACACGTTTCACAAGATCTTCTGTGCTCAACCATTCAAGTTTTTTATAAATCTGATCAAGATAAGGAGCGATTTCTTCCTCTTCAACTTTAACTTTTTCAAGACGGTCTACAAGGTCAAAAAGCTGTTTCTCACAAATCTGTTTTCCTGAAGGAATAGTACCTTTTTCAAACTTCTTCTGTATGATACGTTCAATATCACGAAGACGTCCTTTTTCACGAACGTGAGTAATCGCAATAGAGATACCTGATTTACCGGCACGACCAGTACGACCGCTTCGGTGAGTATAGGTTTCTACATCTTCAGGCAAACCATAGTTAATAACGTGAGTAAGGCTATCAACATCAAGACCACGAGCTGCCACATCAGTAGCTACAAGAATCTGAATATTTTTAATACGGAATTTCTGCATTACTGCGTCACGCTGAGCCTGAGAAAGCTCTCCGTGAAGAGAATCCGCGTTGTAGCCATCCTGAATAAGCATGTCAGCAATCTCCTGAGTCTCTTTACGTGTACGGCAGAATACAATACCGTAGATGCTTGGATAAAAGTCAGCAATACGTTTAAGTGCCGCGTATTTATCTTTAGCGTGTACAAGGTAAGAAACGTGTTTCACATTTTTATTACCTTCATTTTTATGCCCGATAGTGATTTCTTTCGGGTTTTTCATATATTTTTTTGAGATACGAGATATCTCTGCAGGCATTGTAGCTGAGAAAAGAAGTGTATTTCTCTCTTCCGGAACCTCAGCTAGGATAGCGTTGATACTGTCTGTGAATCCCATATTCAGCATCTCATCCGCTTCATCCATAATAACAGCTTTTACTCCGCCAAGCTTAACCGTATTACGGTTAATAAGGTCTATTAGACGACCCGGAGTAGCAACAACGATATGAACACCTTTTTTAAGAGAACGAATCTGACTCTCTATACTTGAACCTCCGTAAACCGGAAGAATATGAAGTCCTTTAATATACTTTGAAAAGTCCTGTAAGTCTCCGGCAATCTGCAAACAAAGTTCACGAGTAGGACACAAAATCAAAGCCTGTGGCTGAACATTATCAATATCTATTTTTTGCAGCACCGGCAAACCGAATGCAGCCGTTTTCCCTGTTCCTGTTTGCGCTAATGCTACTACATCTGTATCTTCAGCTAGCAAATAAGGAATTACCTCTTCCTGAACCGGCATAGGATTCTCAAATCCCATCTCAGTAATCGCTCTAAGAATATCTTCGCGAATACCAATCTCTTCGAATGTTTTCATTATTTAAATATGAATTTGGAGCCAATAGGGAATCGGGAAATAAATATTTTTCGCCCCTCGCGAGCTAAGATATGAAGGTCGGCACTTTTATAAAGACCACTAAACCTATTGACTTTTTGAAATAAGGCGCAAAACTACGCATATATTTCGGATAAATAAAATTTCTTGATTAATTAAGCAATACTTTACGAAGTCTTGCTCTGTAATTATCATCTATACCTAACGATTCGAAAAACTCATCTCTCGAACCATATTCGTTTCTAATTATATTAAATACCTTCTTAAGTTTTTTTACATCTGACTCTGTAAAATCTACAATTGCATCTTGTACATCTTCTGGCATATCTTTGATAAGACTTGACAAATCTGATGAATTAAACATCTGATTATTCAACAAATAATCTTCATATATTACATGATCAGATACTTCAAGAGCGGTAAGAACCAGCAACGTCATAAAACTTGACTGAAGCAATCCAAAATTACAACCTAATACTACAGGATAATTTTGCTCATCAACCAGTATATCAAATATTTCTTTTATTGAATGAGAATTATTCTTAGCCATACTGCCGAAAACGTGCATAAAAGCATCATTCACGTCTCTGTATCCAAAATCTCCTGACATCATTTTAACATATAGTTCTTTGTCGTCTGGATCAATAGTAAGATGTTTATGATTTATAATCCCCGCTTTCACATAAGATTTATCTTTAGGATCTGAGTAAGAACACATATCAATATATGTCTTAACCTTCAAGGCCTTAAGCTTTTCCGCGTCCGACAAACTCATCGAATCAAGAGTACCGGTTCGATATAATTTGCCCCATTTAATCTGTTTACCTTTATGACCGCTATAGCCACCCAAATCTCTGAAATTACCTATTCTTTCAAACTGGATATGTCTTTCAGAAACAATACATTCATGATTATCATTAAACTGCATGAGAAAATATGGGCGCGACATCAAATCACTAAAATCCAGAAACGCCATATTATCATTAATAGGAATAGTCAATAACGGTTTTGTTTTATCAAAATCTGTTACATCATCCGACACATATATTTTCACATCTCCGTTTAGCCCCGGATCAGCTTCCCATTTTAGATTATACTGAGTTTCGGAAATTTTATCGCATGCGGTATTAATTTCGTATGTGGTGGCACACGACACAAAAACTAAAAGCAACAAAATCAGACAGTAACAACTTTTCATCAAAAACTTTCAATTAGTACTGCAAAGATATGACAATAAAAGCAATATATATAATAAGCTCTATTGCAGCAATTAAACTTTAAAGTTTTTTGAGAATTCTTGCGAGATCGGAAGAGCACACGTCTGAACTCCAGTCACCGCTCATTATCTCGT
>CAMTOT010000006.1 GCA_947074165.1 uncultured Bacteroidales bacterium | reverse complement strand
TTGAAGAAAATACATTTGATACCTCTTTCCTTAAACTTAAAGAGGTAAGACTTGATTATCGCATTCCTGATAAAATTTGTGTCAAAACAGGATTCCTGAGCAGTGCGCAAATAGGCGCTTACGCAACAAATATATTCTGCCTTACAAACTTTCCTCAGTACGATCCGGAGACGGGTATGCTTAATGGAAGTAATATCTATAAAGGTATTGAGGCTATGGCATTTCCAATGACACGCACATTCGGTTGCAATGTAAAATTATCATTCTAATCATTTATGAAAATCAGATTTAAAAATTCAATAATAGCTTCGGCTCTTTCGTTGTGTGCTCTCGCGGGCTGTACAGGAGACTTTGATGATATTAATACAAATCCAAACAAAATAGTTGTGGGACAAATTAAAGCAAGCGGTATGTTTGAACCATTGCTTTATAACGGAGCTAACGCATGGCTTAATTATTCATGGTACTGGAATAATGAATTGATTCAGTTTACGGCTTTTACCGGTGGTACTACCCGTCAGGAACACAGATATTTTATAAGTAATGGCAACTGGCAGAGTGTGTGGAATCTATATGCAAGATATGGAAACAATGCTGTACATATGTATGACCTAGCGACGGAACAAAATGAGTATTCTTTACAGGCCATTGCTCTTACATTGAAAGTTTTGTATATGTCAAATCTAACAGACATGTTTGGTGACATACCTTACGAAGAAGCATTTAGCGCACGCAAACCGGGCGGTACAACGAAACCTAAATACGACACGCAGAGAGATGTTTATTTGCAGATGTTTAATGAACTTGAGACTGCCAATGAGATTTATGCCTCCAATCCTTTGTTTATCAAACCTGCTCTCGACGGTATGTATGGAGGAGACATGCAAAAATGGAGAAAATTTAATAACTCTCTTTATCTAAGACTTATAAACAGAGTAAGCGGTCGTGAGGAGATGAACGCATCAGACAGGATGACGGCAATTATATCTAATCCTGATAAGTATCCTGTATTTGAAGGAAATGAAGATAATGCTACGGTTAAATTTACGGGTATTGATCCTTACAGAAATGAGTTTGCCGATACAAATGAGTCGTCATTTACATCGTCAGGAAGAAAGATAACAGAGCAGTTTATTAAAATGACAGTTATCACACAAGACGGAGTGCAGGTGTATGAGGATCCGCGTATGGGTATTTACGCAAAGAAAAACACAAGTACTAAGGACAATCCTGATAACATATGGAAAGGTACCGTAGCCGGTTGTACCGAACAGGAACAAAGTACAGTTGATAAAGGAACTGCCTGGCTAAATACATCTGTTATGTGTCGTGCCGATGCTCCCGGATATTTTATGGACTATGCGGAGATTCAGTTTATTTTAGCAGAATCAGCATATAAGAACATCATTCAGGGAGGAGAACAAGCGGCAAAAAATTATTATGAAAATGCAGTGAGAGCATCTATTTATAAGTGGGCACCCTTAGGTGTTTATAGCTCGGTTCCTGTTGATATTAATGATGCTCAAATAGATGAATTTTTATCTTCCAGACTTGCGTCTTGGGATCTGAATACAAATAAAGAGGAATTGATTGCTAATCAGAAGTTTCTGGCCTTATTTTGGATAGGTATGGAAGCATATCATGAATATAGACGTACGGGATATCCTTCACTTACTATAGGTGCCGGAACAGTGTTTAATGATTTTAAACTTCCTACAAGATTTGCATATCCTACTACATCACTGGCTACAAATAGCGCGAATGTACAGTCGGCTATTGATCGTCTCGGAGGTGTAAATGACATGAAATCCCCTATATGGTGGAGTAAAGAAGCTATATCAAAATAACAAATAAACTATATCTATTGATATGATAAACAATATATGTAAGAATATAAAATTCATCTTTTTGGTCCTGGTAAGTGTCTTTCTTGCTTCATGTTCAGATGATGATAAAACTGTTGCAAATCAGTACTTCTTCATTGAAGGAGAGCCATCCGGTTATAATTCTAACCCTCAGGCAGTAACTATTAGTTATGTAGTACGTTCCAATAGACCCTGGAAGATTGAAGCCAGAGAAGATGTGTCCTGGAGCCGCTTCTTTCCTTCTGAAGGAAAAGATGACGGTATCGTTAGTCTTATTATAAAAGAAAATGAGACATTTGATGTTCGTAATGTAAACTATGCTTTTATTGTAGACGGCGTAGAGCAGCCCGTACTCTTTAGTGTCACACAAGATGGTAATGTACCATATATTACTATTACAGATGCCCAAAAGGGAATAAGTGTGCCCGGGACGGGAGGGGAGTTTACGGTATCCGTAAAAGCTAATGTGGATTGGTCATATATTATATCTGATGATTTGTGGATTGAGCTTGTCTCACAATCATCGTCACAGATTGTCTTTAAAGCGGCAGAGAATGATGGATCTGAAAGGGATGCTGTTGTTACCGTAGTTTCTGTTGATTATCCTGAATTATCACAAAATATTATTATCACACAGTCTTCTGCAGAATATATACTGGAAGAGGACTTTAGCTGGTTAAATTATGGAAACACAATCCATTACGAGACAAGCGGAGAGACTAGATTTGATTTGTGGAGTGAGTCTGAAAAATCGCGCGGTTGGTATAGTACACCTGTTGCTTCTTCCGATAATCAGCAACTTTGTTACGCCCGCCCAGGATTTGTTAAACTTGGAAAAACAAATTTCGGAGGAGATTTGATTACTCCTGCACTTTCTGCTATTGAGGGAATAGCCGATGTTGAAGTAACATTTAAAGCTACAGCTTATATATCTAAAGGGGGAGCTAAGGATGATAATGAATTATTAATATCGATAATAGGTCCCGGAGAAATTTCTCAGTCTCTTTTTATAATCGATAATTATCCAAACTCGGGAAATATGGAGAATGGAGTCGATTATGATGTGTGGGATCCTTCAATTGCCCAAAGAAGCTTTGAAATTAAAGGCGCAACTTCAGAAACTAAAATTAAATTCCTAGGAGGAGCATATGAACTGACAGGAGTTGGACAAGGTAAAAACCGAATATTCCTTGATGATATTAAGGTGAAAAGAAAATAATAAGCAGTGATGTTTTTTTGCTGATAATCCCGGCATTCAGGTTTCCCAAAACCTGAGTGTTCGGGATTATTTTTATTTAATTAAAAATATTTGTAAAAATGTGATTACGCTACCAGATAACCTTCGTCTTTAATTAAATACTATGATACTATGAAACATACCACTCTTAAAATCTGTGCCATTATAACTCTAATAACCGGCATAGCTTATCTGTACTCTAAAATTGAACCTAAACAAGAAAGCAGCTATAAAATATCAGCTTGTGACTGGATGATGCTCAAGCGCCAAAAGATTGGTTCTTTCGAATTAATGAAAGAGCTTGGTGGAGATGGGGTCGAGATGGATATGGGTAGTCTTGGCAAAAGAGACACATTCGATAATAAGCTCAGACAAGAGCATTTTCAGAAACTTTTCAGAGATAAATCTACAGAACATGGTGTTACTGTTTCATCTGTGGCTATGTCAGGGTTTTACGGACAATCATTTTTGAGACATAATAATTATAAAGCTTTAGTTGAAGATTGCATTGCGACCATGAAGGTGATGGGAGCGAAAGTCGCGTTTCTGCCTTTGGGAGGTATAGATGAAGACTGGATTAATGATAGTTCTATACGTGCACAACTTGTCGATAGATTGAAAATAGCAGGTGATATGGCTCATAGGGAGGGCCTTGTGATAGGGCTCAGAACGCCGCTTGTCAGTGAAGCATATATAAATTTTCTTGATCAGATAAATAGTAAGGGTATTAAAGCATATCTTAATTTTCAGGATATAATTGAAAATAATCGTGATATATGCGAGGAGATAAAATCTATGGGTAAAGATCGGATTTGCCAGATACATTGTACTGATACGGATGGGGTAAACTTACCTGATAATGAGAAAATAAATATGAAGGAGGTGAAAAAGACTCTTGATAAAATGAAGTGGAGCGGCTGGCTTGTTGTAGAGCGTTCAAGGGATACTTCTGATGTCAGAAATGTAAAGAAAAATTATGGAACCAATATACAATATCTAAAAAGCATATTTAATCCCGTGGAATAAATATAACTAACACAAATTAATGATTTGTTAATTAATTACTTTATGAAAAAACACAATCATTCCTTTCAGCGTATCAGTCGTCTTGAAGGATTACCTAAAATTGCGTTTATGAGCTTTATTCTGGTCGGCATGCCTGCCCAGAATATTTTGGCTTATAGTCCGGTCCAGAATCCGCAAAGTACAGAAACAACAAAGAAAGTGACCGGAACTGTTACCGATCAGTCCGGAGAGCCGATTATCGGAGCGAGTGTTGTTATTGAGGGTACAACAGAAGGATCAATAACAAATTTTGACGGTCAGTTTATTTTAAATGTACCTGACGGCAAAAAAGTGAAGATCTCTTATATTGGATACCTTCCTCAGACAATTACTCCTAAACAAGGTAAAGACTTTAAAATCTCTCTTGTTGAGAACACAAAGGAGCTAGAAGAAGTCGTTGTCGTGGGGTATGGTTCGCAAAAATCAAAAAATGTGACAGGATCAATTGCTCAGGTTTCCGCAAAGGAGTTTGAGGATCTACCGGTATCAAATCTGTCAGAAGCACTTATCGGGCAAATTAACGGTTTGTCTGTTTCTACAGGTACAGGACGCCCGGGAGATGCGGGATCTTTGTCAATCCGCCAGTCTTTCAACTTCGCTAAAGACGGCGGTGATGCGACGCCGCTTGTAATCATTGATGATGTAATACAGATAGACCCTAATACAGGACGGGCGACTCTTGAGCAGTTTAATTTGCTCGACGCATCTGAGGTGGAAAGTATATCAGTACTCCGTGATGCCAGTGCTGCTATTTATGGATCAAGAGCGTCGCAGGGTGCTATCATTGTGAAAACAAAGAGAGGACAGAAGAGTGCACCTCGTATCAGCTACTCAGGTAAATTCTCTTTCAATGATGCTATCAGCCATTCTAAATCACTTAGTGCTTATGAATATGGATTATATGCCAACAGTGCGCTTATAGCTTCAGGAAAAGCCCTTACTTCAGACAAACAGCCTGATCCGAATAAACTGTTCAGTGCCTCGGAACTTGAAAAAATGAGAAGCCTTAATTATAACTGGCTTGATGAAGCGTGGTCATCATCAATGTCTATGAACCACTCTATTAATGTGAGTGGAGGAACAGACAGAGCTACTTATTTTGCAGGCGCAAGTTTCTTTGATCAGGATGCCAATCTTGGTAATCAGGACTATAATAAATGGACATACAGAGCCGGTGTTGATGTTAAACTTACTAATGATCTGAAATTCTCCGCTTCGGTTTCCGGAAATAACAGCTCACAGAAGAAGTCGTTTACAAAAAATGCAAGCGGCGTAAATGCCTATGGTGGACAGGCAAGCGAACAGGGAGATTACAACCTTTTGTCGCATATGCCTAAGTATATACCTTGGGGTGTTACTCTTGATGATGGAAATACATACTATACATCGCCATCTTTGGGCCCGCATGCTGTATCAGGTAATGCTGCTTCTGCCAATCAGATTGGTAGCTGGAACTATTTCAGCCTCCTTAATAACGGATCAGGTCAGACAACTGACGATCATAGTCTTACTGCGAACTTTGCAATGACCTACTCAGTGCCGTTTATTAAAGGGCTTACTCTGAAGGGTACATTCGCTTCGACAAACTTTACGTCCAATTCAGAGCAGGTGCAAATGCCGTTTACTCTTGCTCTCATGAAGAAGAACGTAACAGTACCAGACGGACACTTGTATGAAGCACACGAATCGAAGTCTGATTATGATATTAAACTAAATAATAAAAGTTCAAGGGTAGCGTATAGCGATATTATCAATGCCAACAGACAGATGAACTTTTATGTAAATTATGACCGCACATTTGGTAATCATTCCGTAGCGGCTATGTTTACAGTTGAGCGTACTGATGCAGAGTACTCTAAGAAATATATGCTTTATGACAATCCTAATGATCCTTATTTAGGAACAAGCTCTACAGCAGGTACGCTTAATGCCGGCAACTCGTATACTGTAAAAAGCGAATCGGGTACATTATCTTATGCCGGTCGTGTAAACTACAGTTACCTTGACCGTTACTTGCTACAGTTTATGTTCCGTTCTGACGCGTCTACTAAGTTCGCTCCGGAACATTATTGGGGATTCTTCCCTGGTGTATCTGCAGGTTGGGTTATGTCTGAAGAGTCATGGTTTAAAGATAATGTCAGCTGGATGGACTTCCTTAAAGTAAGAGCTTCATGGGGTCAAACCGGAAAAGATAACATTAAAGCATGGGGCTGGAAGCAAACATTCGACTATGCAGCCGATAAAGGTTTCCAGTTTGGTAATGCCGGAGGGACGCTAGGACCGGGACTTACTCCGGGAAAAACCGCTAACAGAAATGTGCATTGGGACAAGACGACAAAATGGAATGGAGGTATAGACTCACGCTTCCTTGACGGACGTTTAGGCTTAAATATAGATTTCTATTATGACCGCAATTCAGAGATGCTTAACCAGGAGATGGCATCGGCTTTAGGCATTCCGGTGACAGTCGGAGGTGCATTTACTGAAGAAAACTTCGGAACTATGGATGCGTGGGGATCAGAGTTCTCAGTGTCATGGAAAGATAAAATTCAGAAAGTGACTTACAGTATTGGTGTAGATTTCGGATTCAATGATAATAAGATTAAAGAGTGGCCCGAATTACCGGAAAACTTCCCGTCTTCAAATACTAAAAGAGTAGGTAATTCAACTTTTTTTCCAATTTGGGGATACAAGGTATGGAAAGGAACCTCTACAGGTGACGGTATGCTAAGAACTCAGGCGGATATAGATAACTACTGGGACTATCTTAGCGCAAACGCGGCAGCGGCAGGTACTAATCCGAAATTCTTTAATTACACAAACAAGAGTGATTTAAGACCGGGTATGCTTGCATATCAGGATCTTGGCGGAGAGTTGGTAGACGGAGTAGTGAAAGGTCCTGACGGACAGATCAATTCAAACGGATCAGACTATGCGAAACTTGCTAAATCAAGTAAAACATATGGATTTACTACCAAACTGGGTGTAAACTGGAAAAGTCTTAGTATTAAAGCGCAAATCGGTACTTCATGGGGTGGCGTAAGATTCATTGATACATATAAACTCAACACATCAAGCAATCAGATGATATGGTCGCCTGAATCTTATTGGAGTGATATGTATGATGAAACAAATAATCCGGGAGGTAAATATCCTAACATCGGTTATGGAGACGCCAAGATTATAGACAGATCTGATTTCTGGCAGGTGAACACATTCCGCTGCTATCTGCGTAATATGAGCGTAGCGTATACTTTGCCAAAATCATGGATAAGACCGGCTAAGCTTGAATCAGCGAAGCTATCGTTTACAGGAAATAATCTTTGGGATTTCTACAATCCTTATCCTAAGAAATATCGTAATATGTATGATAAATCAACTACCGGTTTCCCTACATTAAGAACATGGTCTGTCGGTGTAAATCTATCATTCTAATCATAATACATTGTATATATCATGAAAAAGAATCTATTATATATAGCTTTTCTATCAGTCGCTTTAGCTACAGTAGGTTGTAGTGACGACTTTCTCGAAAATAAAAAACAGTACGGAGTATTTGACGTAAGTTCTCTTGAAAATGAAGTACAGGCAGGATGGTATATTGACCGTTTGTATTTTGATTTTTATAGCGGATACAGAGGACCGTCTCAGAATATTGTTGCTCTATGGGAAGACCGTTCTGCTCTTACTGAGGAAAAAGGCGGAATATCAGATCTTATAAACGAGACTAAAGAGCTTTCAAGTTCTGATGATTGCTCGCAGTATTATGGTCTGCCTCCCAAATCAAGTCTGCAGGCTAATCCTTACACACGTATAAGAAACTGCAATTTCTTTATCTCAAACATAGACAAATACGGGACAAATGTTTCTGAGGAGTTTAAAAATACAGGTAAAGGACAGTGCTACTATCTGCGTGCCATACAATATTTTGATCTGGTAAGGATGTACGGCGGTGTTCCGGTAACTCTTACAATAGATGATCCGGCTGCAGAAAATCAAGCTATTAAATTTCCGCGCCTTACTACATCAGAATGTGTTGCTCAAATTGTTAGTGACCTGGATAACGCTGCGTCTTTGTTGCCTGATAAGTGGAATGCTGCCAATCAGGGACGTATTTCACGAGCTGCGGCTCTTGCTCTAAAAAGCAGGGTTCTTCTGACTCTTGCAAGTCCGTTGTTTAATAAAGACTGGGATAATGCTTCTGATTCGAGATGGGACGATGCTCTTGCTGCGTCTCTAAAGGCAGAATCGGAACTGACAACTGCAGGTTATGGCCTGTATGGCTCTTCTGCTAAAGAGTGGAATGAGATGTTTACAATGGATCACGGTGCAAAATTTTGTCAGGAAGCTGTTTTCGTGCGTCTGTTATCTCCCAATACATCTACTGCAGAGAACAACGGCTGGGAAAATAGTATTCGACTTAAGAGCCAGGGTGGTTCAGGCGGTATAAAAGCTCCTAAAGGAATGGTTGATCTATTCCCTATGAGTGACGGTTCGCGTCCTACCGCAGAGAATGGTTACGACGAACTTAAATTCTTTGTTAATCGTGATCCTCGTTTTTATCGCACATTTGCTTTCTCAGGTTCTAAATGGGGCTTTAAGGGCAATGTTGATGCAACTATCTGGGCTTATGCATGGAAGTACATTAAAGATGATAAAGAGCTTTACGCTAAAGCAGATCAGGATACACATGCTCAGGCATTTGTGAGAAAAATGACAAACACTCAGGTTGACAATACATTCCAGTACTCTGGTACGGATATTATGGAGTTCCGCTATGCAGAGCTGATACTTAACATTGCTGAGTGTTATGCTGCCAAAGGAGATATTGTAAATTCCGTAAAATATCTTTCTAAACTCAGAGAAAGAGTAGGTATTCCTTCTGACAATAATTACGGCTTAGGTACACCGGCTGATAAATATGCTGCGCTTGAGGCTGTTTTGTATGAAAGAAGAGTTGAACTTGCTTACGAAGGAAAAAGAGAACATGATATTAAAAGATGGATGCTTTATAACGATGATGCGGCTTCAGGCAATAATACATGTGCTAAACTTGGACTAACTCCTCTTAACGGTACATGTCGTGAGGGTAAAACTATCTTATATAAAGAGATAGTAACAGAGTCAGACCCCGTAGCGGATATTCGTCCTGTTGTGAGCGTAGATCCGGATAGTAATACTTTTACTGCCGACATAGATGCTTTGGCTGATTTCTACGAAAACAATTTTATACTTGCCGACAATGAGACTCCAATGGATAACGACGGTAAAGGAAATGCTTTAAACATCGGATGGAGACAGCGATATTATGTTTGGGGACTTCATCGTACTCCTCTTACTTCCAATACATGGCTTACTCAAACAATCGGATGGGCTGATGCAAATGGTGCTCAGGGCACTTTTGACTATCAGAAATAACAGAGACACATATTATCATAATTAATAATGAAGAAGAGATTACTATTAGGACTTGGCGCTATCACATTGATAGCGCCTTCCGAAATCAATGCTCAGTATCCGCAGATCACCAAAGAGGCGAAAGAGGCTACAGAGAGAATGAAAGCCGAGGAATACAGACTTTCTGATGAAGCATGGGCTAAGGCCTTGCCAATTGTAGAAAAAGAAGCGAAAGAGGGCAGACCATATATTCCGTGGGCAGCAAGACCTACAGATTTGCCTCAGGCTAATATACCCTCTTTCCCGGGTGCGGAAGGTGGCGGTATGTACAGTTTCGGAGGGAGAGGAGGAAAAGTAATAACCGTTACTAACCTTAATGACCGTGGTCCCGGTTCCTTCCGCGAAGCATGTGAGACGGGTGGTGCCCGAATAATTGTATTCAATGTTTCCGGCATTATCCGTATCGAATCTCCGATTATAGTACGTGCGCCTTATGTAACCATAGCCGGTCAGACGGCTCCGGGTGACGGAGTGTGTATTGCCGGAGAATCTTTCTGGATAGATACTCATGATGTAGTAGTGCGTCACATGAGATTCAGACGAGGAGAAACCGGAGTTGGGCATCGTGATGACTCTTTTGGCGGAAATCCTATCGGTAATATCATGATTGACCACTGTTCATGTACATGGGGACTTGATGAGAATATCTCTTTCTATCGTCATATGTTCAGCCCAGGAGAGTGTTATAAAGACCAAAAGCTGCCAACTGTAAACGTGACTATACAAAACACTATATCTGCTAAAGCTCTTGATACATACAATCATGCTTTCGGAAGCACTCTTGGCGGAGAGAACTGTGCTTTTATGCGTAACCTTTGGGCAAGTAATTCAGGTCGCAATCCTTCTATAGGATGGAACGGAGTCTTCAACTTTGTTAATAATGTTATGTACAACTGGGTACACCGCTCTGTTGACGGAGGAGATTATACAGCTCTTTATAATATGATAAATAATTATTATAAACCTGGTCCGCTTACACCAAAAGCAACTCCTGTCGGTCACCGTATTCTCAAGCCGGAAGCAGGCAGAAGTAAACTTGGTTACTATGAATTTGGCCGGGTTTATGCAGACGGTAATATAATGGAGGGTTATCCTGAAATTACAAAAGACAACTGGGCCGGAGGGATTCAGGTACAGGAGCAACGAGATACAGAAGGATATACCGACAAAATGAGATGGTATGAGCCGTTTCCAATGCCTCATATCTCTATTATGAGTGCTAAAAAGGCATATGATTTTGTGTTAGATAACGCAGGAGCTACATTGCCTTGTCGTGATATTGTAGACAAAAGAATCATTGAAGAGGTAAAAACAGGCAAAGCCTATTACGTTGAGGACCTTCCTGATCACTGTCATGGTGATCTTACCGGGCTTTCTCCAAAATCAATGAATGAAGATAAACACTTCAAGTACCGCAGATTATCGAAAGACTCTTATAAAGATGGTATCATCACTGATATTCGTCAGATGGGAGGATTCCCTGAGTATAATGGTTCTCCTTATGTTGATACAGACGGCGACGGTATGCCTGATGCATGGGAGATTAAAAACGGGCTTGATCCAAATGATCCTTCAGATGCTGTTAAAGATTGCACAGGCGACGGATATACAAATATCGAGAAGTATATAAACGGTATAAGTACAAAGAAAAAAACTGACTGGACCAATCTGAAAAATAACTATGACACCCTTACTAAAAAGGGAAAACTAATGTAACTATGAATAAATTATTAATTATTGCATTACTGATATGCTTTCCGCTTTGCTGTTTTGCTATAACTCTCGATTCTCAGGGGCGTGATCAGGGATATGTAAACTCCATATTAGGACGCTCGTCAAAGATTGTTGAGAAACTTTCAATAAATGACAGCGCACAGATAAAAGCGGTGACTCATATCATTGCCAACCGCTATTTCAAACTTAACGATATATATGAAAAAAGAGATAATGCCGTTAAGCAGATTAAAGAAAGCGCTATCGACAAGCAACTTAAAAGTACTGAAATAGAAAAGGCAGAGAACGCTAAAGACGCAGCTTTGTATAAGGTGCATTTTGAATTTCCTACAGCTCTGTCTCTTTATATAGGAGCTGAAGATATCAATAAAGTAAAAGACGGCATGACTTATGGAGTAGTTGATGTCACTTACAAAGCTACTCTTGAGATGATACCTTCACTTACAGAAGAGGAAAAATCACAGATCTACGCATGGCTTATTGAAGCCCGTGAGTTTGCGATGGATGCCGAGAACTCAAACAAAAAACATGGCGTTTTTGGAAAGTATAAAGGCCGGATAAATAATTATCTTTCTGCCAGAGGTTATGATCTGACTAAAGAAAGAGAAGAATGGTATAAAAGAATAAAGCAGCAAGAGGCGAAGAAATGATGTGGTGATTAAACTGTTTTTACAAACAATTAAGCGACTTCCTGAAAGGAGGTCGCTTTTGTTGTAATATATTTCTTAATCTCACTTCTATTGCCATTGAGTACATTTTATTCTCTTATACGTCTTCTTTAGAGAATAACAGGAAAAACTCAGTATGAAAAAACAAATCAGACTTTCTGCAATTTTATGTGCCGCAATGGTAACAGGATGTGCTCCAAAGGTGGATCAGAAACAACTTTATGTATTTACGTCATTTCACGAACCCGCTACAGAAGGACTTCGCTTTCTATACAGCGAGGATGGATTGAGCTGGGACAGCGTGCCCGGTGTATGGCTTAAGCCGGAGATCGGGAAACAAAAAGTGATGCGTGATCCTTCAATTGTAACCACACCCGACGGCACTTATCATCTTGTATGGACCTCAAGCTGGAGAGGTGATCTTGGCTTTGGTTATTCAAGCAGTAAAGATTTGATTAACTGGACAGAAGAAAAACTTATACCTGTCATGGCTCACGATTCCACAACGGTCAATGTGTGGGCGCCGGAGTTGTTTTATGACGATGAAAACGATCAACTTATGGTTGTGTGGGCATCATGCGTACCTGATAAATATGAGAAAGGTATCGAAGCGGAAGACAACAATCACCGCCTTTACTATATGACCACAAAAGACTTTAATACATTCTCAGAAACTAAGCTTCTTTTTGACCCCGGATATAGCAGTATTGATGCTATCATGACAAAAAGAGCTCCTCAGGACTATGTTATGGTGTTGAAGGATAATACCCGTCCTAACCGTTACCTTCAGGTTTCATTCTCAGACTCTCCTTATGGTCCGTGGAGCTCGCCATCGGCTACGTTTACAGACACATTCGTAGAGGGTCCGGCTATATCTAAAGTAGGAGACGACTATCTTGTATATTTCGATTCTTACGGCAAAAAGATATACGGAGCCGCACGTACAAATGATTTTATTACTTTTACAGACGCTACAAATGAGATAAATATTCCTCAGGGACATAAACACGGCACAATATTCCGTGCTCCTGAGTCGTTAATCCGTAATATGCTGCAACAGAAAGATGCTGAAAATCCAATTATTAAGTAACCTGAGAGATAACCTATAAAGATGAAAAAAAGAGATTTATATACTATTGCTGCATTATCAACTGTAGCCTTAAGCCTTTCCGCTCAGGATAAGGTTCACTACACAGGTACAAGATTATCCAACCCCGCATACCATGACGGACAACTTTCTCCTGCTATGGGTGTGCATAACATCCAGGTTATGCGCGCCAACAGAGAATATCCTGCTCCTGAAAACGGCAACGGATGGACTTACAACCATCAGTCTATGATGGCTTATCACTACGATACATTCTTTATGCATTATCTTGCTGACCCGGCAGATGAACATGTCCCGCCGTCACAAACATTTATCATGAGATCTAAAGACGGATACACATGGAGCAAACCCGATACACTGTTTCCGGTATACCCCGTGCCCGACGGTTATAAAAAACCGGGGCGTGAGGATGTTGCAAAAGGTTTGTTTGCAATTATGCACCAGCGTGTTGGCTTCTATGTTTCTAAAGAGGGACGTCTTTTCGCGATGGGCTATTATGGAGTGGCGTTCGACAAGAAAGATGATCCTAACGACGGTAACGGTATCGGCCGCGTAGTGCGAGAGATATATAAAGACGGCTCGATGGGCCCTATCAGCTTTATATATTACAATCACGGATTTAATGAGAAAAATACTATATATCCGTATTTCGAAAAAAGCAAAGATAAAGGATTGGTAAGAGCATGTAAAGAGATTCTTAACAATCCGAGATATATGATGCAGTGGGTAGAGGAAGCTGATCGTAATGATCCGCGTATACCTGTGCATAAAAGCTATAAAGCGTATTGCGATTATACTTTGCCCGACGGCAGTCTTGTGGCATTGTGGAAACACGCGCTTACTTCTGTAAGTAAAGACGGCGGTAAGACATGGGATCCTCAGGTGGAAAGAGCTAAAGGATTTGTAAACAGCAACGCTAAAATATGGGGACAGCGACTTAGCGACGGTACTTACGCTACTGTTTATAACCCTTCAGAATTTCGCTGGCCGCTTGCTGTATCATTGAGTAATGACGGTCTGGAGTATACCACGCTCAACCTTGTGCATGGTGAGATTACCCCAATGCGTTATGGTGGCAACTACAAGTCTTACGGGCCTCAGTATGTGAGAGGTATTCAGGAAGGCAACGGTACACCTCCCGACGGCGATATGTGGCTTACTTACAGCGTAAATAAAGAAGATATGTGGGTGTCGAGAGTGCCTGTGCCTGTACGCACTCAGGCTGCCGCTCACGCCAACGATGATTTTTCTACCTTCAGACATATCAGTGAGTTATCAGACTGGAATCTTTATTCTTTGTTCTGGGCACCGGTATCTGTTGATGGCAAATGGCTTGTTATGCAAGACAGAGACCTTCATGACTATGCAAAAGCCGAGCGTATGATCCCGGCGAGTAAAGAGCTTAAAGTATCTTTTGACCTTTTAGCGGGACAGAATGATAAAGGGACTCTTCAGGTAGAATTCCTTGATAATACGGGTATAGCGTGTTCGCGACTTGAACTTACACCCGACGGAACTATGAGACTTAAAGGCGGTTCCCGCTTTGCAAATCTTATGAAATATGAAGCGGGCAGGACTTATAAAGTGGAGGCTGTTATATCTGTAGCTAACAGATTGATTCAGGTCTTTGTTGACGGTAAAAAAGTAGGACAGCGAATGTTTTACGCTCCTGTGCCTTCAGTGGAACGAGTTTCTTTCCGCACCGGCGATCAACGACTTTATCCTACTCCAGAAACGCCTGCCGACTGGGATGGCGTATTGCCGAATGCAGGTGAACAGGAACCACTTTCTGTATATAAAATAGCAAACTTTACTACATCTTCTTCAGATAATGATACTAATGCGGCGGTATTGAGATATGCCGACTTCAGTCATTACACTGATAGATTCAATACAATGGAAGATGAGAACATAGCACAGGCTATACCAAATTCTGAGTCATCAAAATGGATGGAAGAGAATATACCGTTGTTTGATTGTCCTCAGAAGAATTTTGAAGAGATATACTACTTCCGCTGGTGGTCGCTTCGTAAACATATCAAATCTACTCCTGTAGGATATGCTATGACCGAGTTTCTTGTCAATCGCTCATACGCAGATAAATATAATCTTATAGCGTGTGCTATCGGACATCACATTTATGAAAGCCGATGGTTGAGAGACCCTAAATATCTTGATCAGATTATACATACATGGTATCGCGGCAACGATGGTAAACCGATGGACAAGATGGATAAATTCAGTTCATGGAATGCCGATGCGCTTCTTGCCCGTTATATGGTAGATACCAACAGAGATTATCTGACAGATATGATATCTGATCTTGAGTTTGAATACGCGAGATGGGAAAGAACCAACCGCTTGTCTAACGGTCTTTACTGGCAGGGTGACGTGCAGGATGGTATGGAAGAGTCTATAAGCGGAGGCCGTCGTAAAAAATACGCGCGCCCTACTATCAACAGTTACATGTATGGTAACGCAAAAGCACTCTCTACAATAGGTCTGATGATTGGTAATGAAGGTATGGCGATGAAATACGGCATTAAAGCCGATTCTGCAAAAATGTTGCTTCAGAATAATCTGTGGAACGAGCAGCACCGCTTTTTTGAAACACACAGAGGAGACTCTTCTGCAAATGTGCGTGAGGCTATCGGATTTATTCCGTGGTACTTCAACTTGCCTGACAATGACGCTAAATATGAAGTGGCATGGGAACAGATTACAGATGAAAAAGGATTTAATGCTCCTTACGGTATGACTACGGCAGAGCGCCGCCACCCGTTGTTCCGTACGCACGGAGTCGGCAAATGTGAGTGGGACGGTGCAATATGGCCTTTTGCTTCTTCTCAGACACTTACGGCTATGGCTAATTATATCAATAACTATAACCAGTCTACGGTCAATACTTCGGTATATTTTGATCAGATGGAGAAATATGTTGAGTCTCAGCACCACAGAGGTCGTCCTTATATAGGCGAATATCAGGATGAAGTGACAGGTTACTGGCTTAAAGGAGATCAGGAAAGAGCGCGTTATTATAACCACTCTACATTCAACGACCTTGTGATAACAGGCCTTGTGGGACTTCGTCCGCGTCTTGACAACACGATTGAGATTAACCCTCTTATCCCTGAAGGAAAATGGGACTGGTTCTGTCTTGACAATATATCATATCACGGACACAATGTAACTATCCTTTGGGATAAAAACGGCGATCGCTACCGTATGGGTAAAGGTCTTCGCGTATTGGTCGACGGAGTGGAAGTAGGACATTCGGCAACGCTTTCTAAGCTTGTTTGTCCTGATGTATTGTAATCTGATATAACGAAACGACAAATGATTAAAAATATATTTCTGACTGCCGGAATACTGGCTATCCCGTTTATGCCGCAGGCAAAAGGGATAACCGTGACAAGGCTTACCTGTGAATTGAAAGATAGTCCGGCGCTGACGGGGGAGTTTCCCCGTCTGGGCTGGCAAATGAGTTCTGAAGAGAACGGTACGCGTCAGACTGCTTATGAGATTGAGGTATATAATGCCCTTAACGGTAAGCCTGTGGTAAGTACCGGTAAAGTTAATTCCGCTCAAAGTCAGTTTGTGAGTCTTAATAATTACAAAACTGATAATAGCAACATATCTGATATCTATTCATGGAGAGTAAGGGTATGGGATGAAGCTGGAGAGCCATCGGCATGGAGTAAAGAATCTGTGTTTTATCTTCGCTCTGAAGGCGAGACATTCAGTAAAAGTAAATGGATTGGCGCTATCACTAAGCGTGATGCCCGTCTGCCTGAAGGACGAAAATTCCATGGCGGGGAGTTACGCAAGCCTGAGGTTAAGGCTGCATGGGAGAATGTTGATACTCTTTCCAAAAAAAGTATCTGTCTGCGCAGAGAATTCAACGCAGGCAAGAAAATTGTGAGAGCGACAGCTTCTATAGCAGGTCTTGGATTCTATGAGTTTTCACTTAACGGTAAGAAAGTAGGTGAATCTGAGTTTGCTCCGTTGTGGAGTGATTACGATAAAAGCGTGTATTACAACACTTATGATGTGACTCAGCATATACGTCGCGGAGAGAATGTGGCGGGAGTATTGCTTGGCAACGGGTTTTATAATGTGCAGGGAGGTAGATACCGAAAACTCCAGATCAGCTTTGGTGCTCCTACTCTTATCTTCGAACTTAATATTGATTATGCAGACGGAACAAGAGAAACAATCTGTTCTGACGACTCATGGAAATATAACCTTAGCCCCATCATATTCAACTGCATTTACGGAGGGGAGGACTATGATGCCCGTCTTGAGCAAAAAGGATGGGATAAGCCCGGGTTTAAGGATAATGCATGGCGACCTACTGTGATACAGGAAGGCCCTCGCGGAGAGCTTATCTCTCAGCAGGCGGATCCGGTAAAAATAATGGAGCATTACGGAGTGAAAAAATACACAAAACTAACACCCGACCAGATAGCATCTGCTTCAAAATCAACAAAAAGAGTAGTTGACGGTTCGGCTTTTGTTCTTGACATGGGACAAAACCTGGCCGGTTATCCCGAAATCAGAGTCAAAGGGCGTAAGGGACAAAAGATTACGCTTGTTCCGGCCGAGTCACTGACTGCCGAAGGAGCCTGCAACCAGCGTCAGACCGGTCGTCAACACTATTACGAATACACACTTAAAGGGGACGGAGTGGAAACATGGCATCCGAGATTTTCTTATTACGGATTCCGTTATATACAGGTTGAAGGAGCTGTGATGAAAGGCAACGCCAATCCATCATCACTACCTGTGATAGAGAACATCGAATCTTGTTTCGTATACAATGCCGCGCCTAAGGTGTCTGAGTTTGAGTGTTCAAACGAGATGTTTAATCAGACTCACCGTCTTATAGAGAAAGCCGTAAGAAGCAATATGCAGTCGGTATTTACCGATTGTCCTCACCGTGAGAAACTTGGCTGGTTAGAGCAAGTGCACCTTAACGGACCGGGGTTATACTATAATTATGATCTGACATCGTACATACCGCAGCAGATGCGTAATATGCACGACTCACAGCATAAAGACGGAGCCATGCCAACTACCGCGCCCGAATATGTAGTGTTTGAAGGTCCCGGCATGGACGATTTCGCTCAGTCGCCAGAGTGGGGCAGTGCTCTTATCATCACTCCTTTTATGTATAAAGACGCTTACGGTGATGATATTCTGATAAAGAAATACTACAACAGCATGCGCCGTTATGTAGATAATCTTACTGCAAGAGCAGATAAAGGTATTGTCTCTTTCGGACTTGGAGACTGGTATGATTACGGAGATTTCAAAGCCGGATTCTCAAAAAACACACCTGTTCCTCTTGTGGCTACCGCTCAATATTATATGGATATTATTTATATGATAGAGGCTGCCAATATAGTAGGCAATCAGGCTGACGCCGATTATTATAAGTCTTTGGCTGCCGACGTTAATACTGCGTTTCACAAAGAGTTCTTCAATGAAGACAGCAAACAATATGGTACCGGAAGCCAGTGCAGCAACGCTCTTCCATTGTTTCTGGATATGGTCTCTGCCGGCAACCGTAAGGCTGTTATAGATAATCTTATCGACGATATACGTCAGAAAGGCAATCGTCTTACTACGGGTGATGTAGGCAACAGATATTTGTTTCAGACACTTGCGCGCAACGGGCTTAATGAGTTAATGTACACCATGCATAACCATGATGAAGCACCGGGATACGGTTTTCAGTTGAAGTTCGGAGCCACGACACTTACCGAACAATGGGATCCGCGACAGGGTTCGTCATGGAATCACTTCATGATGGGGCAGATTGATGAATGGTTCTTCCGCTCTCTTGCCGGATTTACATCTATGGCAGGTGGCAATAACGGCAATGAAATAGAGATACGTCCTTGTCCTGTGGGAGATCTTAAATACGTGAAATCATCTGTACGCACTGTTTACGGAAAAGTTGCCGTTCATTGGGAAAGACAGGGAAATGAATTCATCCTTAATGTATCTGTTCCGGTTGGCAATACGGCAAAAATATATATGCCGGGCTCGGAGACTTATCAGATTGCGGCAAGTGGAGAACATCAGTTTAAAGCTACGCTATAATAATTATTAATGTAAAAAGCCAACAGCTATATATATGAAAAAAAGACTGTTTACAATTATGCTTATGTGCCTGTCTGTTTTCTCTGTTGTAAAAGCGGAGAGAATAGATATGAAAAAGGCGGGAGCCGATATGACGGCAAAAGGCGCGGCAAAGAATACAAAACTGATAAAGAATCAGATTGCCAAACTAAGCAAACAGGGTGGCGGCACGCTTTATTTCCCTTCCGGTACTTACCTTACCGGACCGATAGAGATGAAAAGCAATATCACTATCGAACTTGAAGCCGGAGCCGTGCTTAAGTTCTCCGACAACTTTGACCTGTATCTTCCTTTTATCGAAGTGCGTCACGAAGGGGTCATGATGAATAGCTTTCATCCGCTTATTTATGCGCGCGATGCAGAGAACATCACAATAAAGGGTGAGGGTACGCTCGACGGACAGGGCAAAGCGTGGTGGACTGAATTCTTTAAAGTTTACGTTGATTTGAGAGATAACGGTGTACGTGATGTGAATAAATATCAGCCTATGTTTGACCGCGCGAATGACGCAAACGCAATAAAAGCTGTAACTAACGAGGACTGGCATCCGACGGTTGACCGCCGCTTCTTCCGCCCTCCGTTCTTTCAGCCTATCAGTTGTAAAAACGTGCGTGTTGAAGGTGTAAAGATTATCAATTCTCCTTTCTGGACTCTAAACCCTCAGTTTTGTGAGAATGTAGAGGTAAGAGGAGTAACACTTATCAATCCTCCGTCGCCAAATACAGACGGTATCAATCCGGAATCTTGTAAAAATGTAAGAATAAGCGACTGCTATATATCGGTGGGCGATGATTGTATCACAATCAAATCCGGCCGTGATCTTCAGGCAAGAAATATTGGAGTACCTTGCGAGAACATCTCTATCACTAACTGTACTATGCTTTCCGGTCACGGAGGTGTGGTAATAGGCAGTGAGATGAGTGGCGGTGTAAAAAAAGTAACCATCAGCAACTGTGTCTTTGACGGTACGGACAGAGGAATCCGCCTGAAATCGACACGAGGCAGGGGCGGTGTGGTAGAAGATATACGCGTGAGCAATATCGTGATGAGCAATATCAGGAAAGAGGCAATCGTATTTAATCTTAAATACAGCGGTATGCCTCAGGAAGAGTTTAGCGAAAGAACTCCTGTGTTCAGAAATATTTACGTTTCGGGCGTGAGTGTAAGAGACGTTAATGTACCGCTGAAAGTGGTAGGACTTGAAGAAGCTCCTATTACAGGTATTGTGATGCGTGACGTGTATGTAGAGAATGCTAAAGAGGCATGTATCTTTGAAGATTGCAAAGATCTTATACTTGACGACGTTTATGTAAACGGGAAAAAGATTGAATCGAGATAATAATCATACAATCATAATTATTTATGAAAAAAAATATTGCAGCTCTCCTGTTTTTTGCAGCGGGAGCTGCTTCTATAAATGCTCAGAGTTATGAGAATCGCTTCGAACGTCCTCTCTCTGAAGTGCTCAACGAAGTGAGCCAACGTTTTGGCGTGAGATTAAAATATGATGTCGATACCGTAGGGCGAGCTTTGCCGTATGCCGATTTTCGCGTGAGACCTTATTCGCTTGAAGAATCGCTGACAAATATTCTTTCTCCGTTTGACTTTAAGTTTGTTAAGCAAAACGACAAATATTACAAAATCAAACCTTACGAATACGCTCGCCGCACGGAGGCTGACGGAGAGAAGATGCTGGCTTACCTGTCATCTCTCTATGCCGACAAGGATGCTTTTGAGTTTCGTAAAGATAGCGTGAGAAAAGAAGTGCGTCAGCTCCTGGAGCTTGATGAATATATGTCGCGATGCGTTGACAAACCGACAGTAAGACTATCTAAAGTAAGAAAATTTGATGGCTACTCAGTCAGAAACTTCGCTTTGGAAACAGAGCCCGGAAAATATGTGTGCGGCTCTGTATATGCTCCGCTTGCAAAGGGCAAGCATCCTCTTATTATCTGTCCCAACGGACACTTCAATAACGGACGCTATCGTGAGGATCAGCAGCAACGCATGGCTACTCTTGCGCGCATGGGTGCTGTCACTGTCGATTATGACTTACACGGCTGGGGGGAATCGGCTGCTCAGTATGAAGGGAAAGTGCACCATACAGCGGATGCTCATACTATACAGATAATGAACGGACTGCTTATTCTTGAATATATGCTTTCATCAAGAAAGGATATCGATAAGACAAGAATAGGCGTCAACGGAGGATCGGGCGGAGGTACTCAGACTGTTCTGCTGTCTGTACTTGACGATCGTTTCACGGCTTCTGCTCCCGTTGTGAGTCTTTCATCTCATTTTGACGGAGGCTGTCCCTGCGAGAGTGGCAAACCGGTGCAACTTGCCGGAGGAGGAACATGCAATGCTGAATTGGCCGCTTTCTTTGCTCCAAAACCTCAGCTTATAGTATCAGATGGAGGCGACTGGACTGCGAGCGTGCCACGTCTGGAGCTACCGTATATACGCACCGTGTATGACTATTATGGTAAGGGTGAGAATGTGACAAATGTGCACCTGCAGAATGAGAGACATGATTTCGGACCAAACAAGCGCACTGCGGTTTATGATTTCTTCGCCTCAGTATTTGCTCTTGACGCAAAGGCAATTGATGAATCTAAAGTTACTATTGAAGAGGAATCCGCATTGTACGGATTAAAAAGGGATTAATCTCTGAAATAGTTAATTTAAAGGGCTAAAAAGTTTTGCCACGTACATGGCACAGCCCTGACACGCTCGAGGCAGAACCGTGCCAAGCGCATGTCAGAGTCGTGCCATGTACGTGGCAAAACTTTTTAGCCCTTTATATTGTATTTTTTAGCCTCTTTATTTTACTATCTTCCCTTTCCAGTTTAATATACCCTTATCAAGTTCATAAACAGTATAACCTTTTTCTACAAGTTTGTTTGCAGCCGTCTTGCTTCTTACTCCGCTACGACAATACACTGCGACCGGGTGATTTTTGTTTAGTAGCCCGGTTTGCTTGTCAAAATCGCGATTGTTTACATCAATATTTATTGCACCCGGTATATGACCTGAGGAAAACTCTAAGGGAGTTCGTACGTCTATAAGTTGTATGTCGGGCATATTAATTGTTGCGGCAAAGTCCTCGTTGTTCTGTGATGGAAACTTTGTCTGGTTGTTTTGTGATGAGCTGCATGCAGCAGAGAATAGTGATATAATCATTAGCAATAATTTTTTCATACTATATTTCTTTGAGTATGTAAATATAATACTAAACGTGTTCTAAATTAAATTCGTTTTAAATATTGTCAGATTTGGGATGTGTATAAATTGGTTGATAATGGAGTAAAGCAATCGATATCATGATAGAGTATATTCAGCTAAAAGTAGAGTCGTCGAATGATTTAATGAAGGTTATATGCAATTCTATATGCTTATATCTTTAGTATCTTGAATTATGTACTTGAATTGACAGAATCATGAATTAAGGACTATAATGAAGGAAACTTACTAACATACAGACTTAAGTATGAAATTAAAAACTTAACTTTAGAGTCCAATTTAATAGTCCCGATAAAAAGGATATGCACAACTAGGGCGGGCTAAACCAATGAGATGTTATTAAAAATAATAAAAGAACACATTTATATGATTAAGAAAATTGACATACAGGATTTTTACCAGGTAAAGTTTTTTTACAAGAAACAGACGAAAACAGCAAATTTATTTTAGCTGAGAGCACAATATATTGGAATCCAACAGAAATGATTTTGACGGATACTGGTTATG